>JBEDAD010000212.1:0-21282 GCA_041177985.1 Bacteroidota bacterium
TAATCTTTACCAGAATTCACACTGTCAAAGGTAGCTGTTACAAAGTTTTTAATCCCTTCGGAAGTTGCAGCAGTTCGAAAAGCGGTATCAAAGGAATTCGTTTTCTGTAAAACATCCAAAAATAGCTCTATTTTTTCCGTGCTCGCACCGCATTGTTTCATTGCATCTATGTATAATTCAAAATGACTCCTGCGGTTGCCGTCCAAATCTACATCCGATTCTTCTCCAACAACTATTTCATTGATTAAAAAACGGGTTTCCGCTGAACCTTTTGGAAACCAAGGGATTGTTGTGCACGTTAAATTATTTTGAAGCGATTTTAAAAGCGACATAAAATCCCAAACTGCAAAAACATGGTGCTCCATAAAGATTTGTAAATCTTCAATGTCCTTAATTTCAGAATAGACTTTATGGTTGATTATTTGTTCGCGAAGTGGATCAATTGTTTTGTTTAAACGGGTAATATGCACATTCATAAATTCGATATTTTTCTGTTTTTAGACGAGATTTCTTTTCATTGAACTAAGAACAAATTAATGGTAAAAAAAGTTTAACACGGTAAAAATTATATTTTTCAGAAAGAACAATTAAAGATAAGATCTGTTTTAATAGAAAAATAGAAGATGTACCAATTTAAGCGCACCCAACTTGTTAAAACAGATATTTCAACGTGTTGGGATTTTTTTTCCTCTCCGAAGAATTTAAAAAAAATTACACCAGCCTATATGGGTTTTGATGTTTTATTGGAAATTCCCGATAAAATGTACGAGGGTTTAATGATTGAATATACCGTTCGACCATTGTTAAATCTTCCAATGAAATGGATTACGGAGATCACGCACGTTAAAGAAAACGAATTTTTTGTGGATGAGCAGCGCAAAGGGCCTTATAGAATCTGGCACCATGAACACCATTTTAAGGTGGTAGATGGCGGCGTTGAAATGACGGATATCGTCTCCTATGAAATACCATTTGGGATTTTTGGGAAAATTGCGCACCCGATTGTAGTCAAGAAAAAATTAGAAGAAATATTTGCTTACCGTTTGAAAGCTGTTGAAGAAATATTTAATAAAAACAACTAATTTATTCTGTTGTTACCCCATCAAACAAGGTTTCCATACTAATAGCGTCTTGTTTTGAATGTCTTATAATTCCATCTTTGTGGTGGGCTGGTGCATAAATAGTATACAATTTCAGTTGATCGGTGGAACTAGCATTTAAAATATTATGCTTCGCTCCAGCTGGAACGATTAGTACATCTCCATCCTTCACGAAATATTCTGTTTCATTGACACTACAGCGACCAATTCCGCTTTCAAATCTAAAAAACTGATCGTTTTCCAAATGGATTTCTTCGCCGATTTCCTCTCCAACCTCTAGGCTCATAAGGACTAATTGCAAATGTTTGGATGTATATAAAACCTTTCTGAAATCTGTGTTTACAGCTGTTTCTTTCTCCAATGCCGTTTTGAATCCTTTCACCATAATTCCTTTAAATTTTCTGTTGTTCTATTTTCACCAACAACATGAATTTCCAAACTTTTCAGGGATAAAACAATTTATTTCAACCAACTATCCGCAAAATCAATCGAATGAATTATTTACAGCGTTTTCACCAAATTTAAAGCCGCAGAAATATGCCCAACGGGATCTGTTTGAGAATTATGAATGCCACGAATTATGCCAGTTTTATCTACAATATACGTCACACGACCTGGAATTAATCCAAATAGATTCGCAGGAACCTGAAAAGCTGCTCTTACTGTTCTTTGAGTATCGGCAAGCAAAATATATGATAATTGGAATTTTTCAGCGAATTTTTTGTGGGAATGGACAGAATCAGATGAAATACCGATCACTTCACACCCCAAATTTTTGAAATCATCGTGCATATCTCGAAAAGAGCACGCTTCTTTTGTACAGCCGGGGGTTTCATCTTTTGGGTAAAAGAAGATTACTAAATTTTTGGAGCCAATCAAATCAGCACTATTAACAGTTTCTCCTTTTTGGTTTTTCAAACTAAAGTTTGGACAAGTATCCCCTATTTTTAGTGTCATATTGATTCGTTTAAAGCTTTTTTATAGCGTTCAATAACACGTTCACGTGCAAATTTGTGGTCAATAATTGGGTTTGGATAATCGGATGTTCCGAATTCAGGCACCCATTTTTGAATGTATGTGAATTTTTTATCGAATTTTTCTTGCTGACTTGTCGGATTGAAAACTCGGAAATAGGGAGCTGCATCGCAACCGCATCCTGCCGCCCATTGCCAGCCTCCAACATTGCTTGCTAATTCAAAATCCAATAATTTCTCCGCAAAATATCCTTCCCCCAAACGCCAATCGAGCAATAAATGTTTAGTTAAAAAACTAGCGACAACCATTCGAACGCGGTTGTGCATGAATCCAGTTGCATTCAACTCTCGCATTCCTGCATCCACAAGAGGATATCCTGTTTTTCCAGCGCACCATGCAGTAAAATGTTCCTCGTTTCTTTCCCATTCAATTTTATCGTATTTGGATCGAAAAGCTGACTTTGCAGAATGCGGGAAGTGAAAAATAATCATTTGGTAAAAATCCCGCCAAATCAATTCGTTTAAATACGTTTCATTGTTTTTCACTGCCATACGCGCCAGTTCCCGAACACTTATTGTGCCAAAACGCAGGTGTAAACTTAGGCGGCTTGTGCCTAAAATGGAAGGGATATCCCGCGTTTCAGAGTAGGATTGAATAATTTTTTCCGGAAAAATTCGTGCAGGAAATTCTATTTTTCTCTTGTTTTCAAAACCCATTTCTGCCAATGAAATAAGTTTACTTGCATTGGTTTGCATTAAATTTTCGACCTTTATTTCCACTTCGTAGGAAGATAGATCTAACTCATTCAATTTCTCTTTCCATTTTCTGGAATATGGCGTGAAAATCGTATATGGTGTTCCATCGCCCTTAAGAATCTCAGATTTTTCGAAAATCACATGGTCTTTTGCACCAATAAATGCTATATTTTTAGCGTGTAGCACTTCAAAAATAGTCTGATCGCGCTCTAAAGCATACGGTTCATAGTCTCTATTTGTATATACGGATGTTGCATTCAACTTTCCAGCTATTTCAGGTATCAACGTAATTGGATTACCGTAAAACACCTGTAAATCGCAGCCAAATTTTTTATATTCTTCTTTTAACCGCTCTATTTCCTGGTGAATAAAAACAACGCGTTGGTCATCCCGTGGGAGTTTTGATAAAATCGTTTCGTCGAATACAAATATGGGTTGAACTTGTCCACTATTTTTTAATGCTTTACATAGTGCGGCATTATCATGAATGCGCAGGTCGCGACGGTGCCAAAAAATTGAAATCATTGTCCGCTGTATTCTACCACGTTATTTTCTGTTTCCCACAAACGAACGGATAATCCATATTTTGCATCCAATTTTTCGCGTAAAATATTCCAGATAACGAAAGCAATATTTTCTGCAGATGGTTTTAAATTTTCAAATTCAACGCAGTCTAAATTCAGATTTCTATGGTCAAAACGCTCAGATATCTCATCTCTAATTAAATCTTTTAATTTTTTAAGATCGATTACATATCCCGTTTCCTCATCAATTTCACCATCAATCCATGTTTCCAAAACATAGTTATGTCCATGAAAGTTAGGATTGCTGCATTTCCCAAACACTTCCATGTTTTTCTCATCGCTCCAATGAGCGTTAAATAAGCGATGCGCGGCGTTAAATGTTTCTCTTCTGCAAACTTTCATGGTGTAATTTTAAGTGTAATTTTTCTAAATGATCTTGTAGGATAAGCTTAAACCAAATGGTGTATTTTTCTGGATTAACCAGCATATCTGTTTTAATGTCTTCTAATTTTAGCCATCGGAATTCGCTTACTTCCGAAGTGTTCAAATGCGGATTTTTTTCATAAAACCCAATGATAACTACGTCTAATTCGTGTTCAATCAGATTGTTGTCAAGTTGTTCTTTATAAATAAAATGAAAATCTTCCTCCAAAAAACAGTCAAATCCCATTTCTTCGAATAATCTGCGGTGCGCTGCTTCTAAATTTGTTTCCCCAGGATAAGGATGGCTGCAGCAGGTGTTTGACCATAAACCTTCCGAATGGTATTTGCCCAAAGCGCGCTTTTGCATTAGCAATTCATTCTTTTCGTTAAAAACAAAAACAGAAAAGGCGCGGTGTAAAATTCCTTTTTGATGTGCTTCTAGTTTTTCCATTGCACCAACACTATTATTTTGTTGGTCTACAAGAATTACATCAAGGGTGGAATGGGCGCTCAAGGGTATTATATTAAATTTAAATTGTGCTTCACATAGGACGTAATGAAAAGTCTGTATTTTTTATTGTTTGGAATACGAACCCTCTCTTGAAGAATTATTTTTGCCGGAGTGGCTTTAATTTTATTGAATAATTTATAGTAATAAATATACGCCATGTAAACTCCGAAACGTGCATTTTTAGGAAGCTGCTTGATGCCTTCAAAACCCATTTTAAAGTCTAACTCAATATTTTCTTCAATTTCCTTTTTTACATCGCAATCAAAATCCTTTAAATTTATTCCAGGAAAATAGGTTCTTCCAAGTTCATTGAAATCGTCGTTTAAATCGCGTAAGAAATTGATTTTCTGAAAGGCAGAACCAAGTTTCATTGCAGCTGGTTTTAAACGTTGGTATTCTGCTTCGCTCCCGTTTACAAAAATCTTTAAACACATCAAACCCACAACTTCAGCCGAACCCAAAATATACAATTCATATTTTGCTTCATCGTAAGTTTGCTTATTTAGATCCATTTCCATGCTCTGCAAAAAAGTCTCTATTAAGTCGAGCGGAATAGCAAACTTATTTACTGCCCATTGAAAACTATTTAAAATCGGGTTCAATGAAATTCCTTTTTCTATTGCGGTATATGTTTGTATTTTAAAATCGTTTAATAATTCGGATTTATCGTAGCCATGAAAAGAATCAACAATTTCATCCGCAAAGCGCACAAAGCCATAAACTGCATAAATAGGATTTTGTAATTCCTTATCCAAAAATGAAATTCCCATGGAAAAAGAAGTACTATACCTTTTAGTTGTCAGTTTGCTCATTTCGTGTGAGACATTGTCAAATAATTGTTTCATGCGTAGCGATTTGTCTAGAATTAAACTTAAAATTAAAAATTAATTAGATTTTTTTGAAATCTTTTATAATTTCTTTAGCTACAACCTCCCCTGAAATTATAGAAGGCGGCACACCTGGACCCGGAACAGTTAACTGGCCAGTGTAATACATATTCTTCAATTTTTTACTTTTTAAAGATGGCTTTAAAATCGCTGTTTGCTTTAGCGTATTTGCCAATCCGTAAGCATTTCCTTTGAAAGCATGGTAATCATTTTTAAAGTCTGTAATGCAGTAACTTTTCTTATATATAATGGAATCCCTAATCGTATTCCCAGTTTTTTGTTCTAATCTATCTAAAATGATATTAAAGTATTTCTCCCTTGTTTCTTCGTCATCGGAAAGATTTGGAGCTATTGGAACCAATAAAAACAGATTTTCTTTTCCTTCTGGCGCAACACTAGGATCTGTTATGGATGGAACACTTGCATAAAATAAGGGAGCGGAAGGCCATTTTGCATCTTTGTAAATTTCTTTGGCATGCAACTCAAAATCTTCGTCAAAAAACAAATTGTGGTGATCCAAACCTTCTAATTTTTTATCAATTCCCAGGTAAAAAAGTAAGCAAGATGGCGCCATGGTGCGACTTTCCCAATATTTTTCAGAATAGTTTGCCTTATCTTCCAAAATTCCTGTATCCGTGTGGTGGTAATCCGCACCAGAAACTAAAATATCTGTTTCGTAGGAATTGGTTTTAGTAACTACATGTGTCACTAGTTTGTTGGAAGATTTTATCCCTGTAACTTCTTGATCGGTAATTATTTTTACGCCATTTTCTAATGCAATTTTCTCAAAAGCCTCAATAATATTGAACATTCCGCCCATCGGATACCACGTTCCCAAAGAAATATCTGCATAGTTCATTAAAGAATATAACGCCGGAGTATCTTTTGGCATCGCACCAAGAAATAATATTGGAAATTCCAGTAAAGACAAGATTTTTTCGTTCGTGAAGTATTTGCGTATGTATTTCGAAAACGAAGAAAGCAAGTGAAGCTTAAATAGGCCTTTTAAAATTCTTATATCTGCAAATTCTGTGAGTTTTAAACTTGGTTTATAAACCAAATCTTGCATCCCAACTTCATATTTATATTTAGCGTCCGTTAAAAAGGATTTCAGTTTTTCAGAACTTCCTTGTTCCAACGATTCAAACCATTCGTAAAGTTTGGTTTCATCTGCTGGAATTGGCGTTTTTGTTCCGTCTTTCCAAAATACATTATAGGAAGGGTCTAATCTTTTTAATGCGTAAAAGTCACTTGTCGTATGACCGAATTTTGCATAAAATTGCTCAAAAACATCCGGCATCCAATACCAACTTGGTCCCATGTCGAAAACAAAACCATCCGTTTTAAATTGACGCGCTCTTCCTCCGATTGTTGTGTTTTTCTCTAAAATTGTAACGTCAAAACCTGCTTTAGCTAAAAACGATGCTGAAGCAAGACTTGAAATTCCTGCGCCAATTAGTGTGACTTTTTTTCCCATTAATTCATTGCATAATTATAATCCGGTAAAAGATCCATTAACTTTTTCCGAGCTATAAAAATACGACTTTTTACGGTTCCAATAGGAATACCTAAAGAATCTGCAATTTCTTTGTACTTGAATCCTTGAAAATGCATTTCAAATGGCGTTTTATATTCATCGCCTAAACTGTTGATTTGACTGGAAACTTCTTTTTCAAGCATGTAATGAATCGGTTGATTTGTTGATTCACTCGTCCCATTTAACAAATACAATTCTTGGGAATGATCGAAAATTGTTCCGGATTTCACCTTTCTTCGGTATTGGTTGATGAAAATATTTCGCATTATCGTAAAAACCCATGCTTTGAAATTGGTTTGAGGAGCATAATAAGTTCTGTACGTTATTGCTTTCAACATGGTCTCTTGCGTAAGATCTTTCGCATCTTCATTGTTTCTAGTAAAACTCATAGCAAATGAATGAAGATTATTTTCCATTCCAATTAAAGCTTCGTTAAATTCTATTGTAGACATGTTATTTTGTTTAAATATTTACAGGTCAAAGTTAAACAAAATTTGTTTAACAAAACAAAAAAAAAGTTAAACAAAATAGTTTTTTAGTTAAAATACGTGCAAAACGCTTTAAATACAAGGGCAGAGGTACTAGTTAGAATTTTAGGATGAACTAAAAGTAAGGGTATGTTAAGGAAATTGTAGCTTAGTTCCTCTTGAATGGAAAGAATACAAGGTGATTTCCAGAAATTTGGATCTAATTTTTTTGAATTTGAAGGATAATGAACGAAATTCTAGAGGAGAGTAGACTAATTAATACTAATCACTTTAATTTTGTTTTTCACGGCAAGTGCTGTTTTCTTTACGGTTTCCAAATCTGTGCCAGCAATTGTCACATGTCCCATTTTGCGGAAAGGTTTTGTCAATTGTTTCCCGTAAATATGCGGATGAACGCCAGGCAAAGAAAGGCATTCCTCTAATCCGTCGTAAAAAACGGGACCTTCAAAACCGGTTTCACCTAAAAGATTAATCATTGCGCCAGCTTGTAAGATTGTTGTTTCTCCTAATGGCAAGTTCAATACCGATCGCAAATGTTGTTCAAACTGCGAAGTGATATTACATTCAATGGTATGGTGGCCGCTATTGTGAGGCCGCGGCGCAATCTCATTTACTAAAAGTGTTTCATCTGCAGTGAGAAACATTTCAACAGCCAATATTCCAACCATATCCAATTTTTGGATAATGTCTATTGCTATTTCCTTCGCTTTTTGCTCAATTTTGGATGAAATTTCAGCCGGAGCAAATTGAAATTCCACGAGATTTGCTGCTGCACTGAATTCACATTCTACTGCTGGATACGTCTTAATTTCTCCTTTTTCGTTTCGTGCAACAATTACAGATAGTTCTTTAACGAAGGCAATCTTTTTTTCTAAAAGCGATGGTGCGGTAAATGCCTTGGAGAAATCTTCTTCGTTGAGAATTGCTTGAACACCTTTTCCGTCATATCCCCCAGTGCGCAATTTTTGAATAAAAGGGAGATTTTGTTTGTGTGCCTCCAATTCTTTTTCCGAGTGTATTAAAAAAAATGGTGCGGTAGGAATTGCATTGTCTAGGTAGAATTGCTTTTGTAGACCTTTATCTTTGATGATTTTTAGAACGCGAGGCTGCGGAAAAACTTTTTTGCCCAATTTCTCCAATGCTTCCAGTGCTTCAACGTTTACATTTTCAATTTCAACCGTCAGGATGTCTTTGTCCAATCCAAAGCTGTAGAGTGCGTCATAATCCGTTATAGAACCTTCTGTGAAAGAATGCGCAATCAACTTGCAGGGCGCGTTTATATCTGAATCTAAAATGTGCACTTCCACATCAAAATTAATTGCTTCCTGAATAAACATTCGACCTAATTGACCGCCACCGATCATTCCAAGTCTTGTCGAATTACCAAACCAACATTTTTGCATGCAACAAAGATAAGAGGGATTTTTTGAGTCAAGGTATTCTTTCCGAACAAATATTTATGGAACTATTTTAATAAAATTGTACCTTTGTTGCTCAAATTATAGTAATACGTGATTCAATTACAAGATAAATCGTTCGAGGTTTTCATTACAGAGGCAGAAATTTTAAAAGAAGTTTCGTCGCTTGCAGAAATGATTAACAAAGAATACCAAGGGAGGGAAGTTGTTTTTATCGCTATTTTGAACGGTGCATTTATGTTTTCTTCGGATTTGATAAAATGTATCACGCTACCTTGCGAAATATCCTTCGTGAAAGTAAGTTCCTATAAAGGAACAACATCAAAAGGTAGAGTAGACGAATTAATTGGTTTGAGTACAAAAATTGAGAACAAGCACGTTATTATTCTAGAGGACATTGTGGATACAGGAATCACAATTGATAAGATTAAAACCCTATTGCATATTGAAAATCCTGCATCTGTAAAAATTTGCACCCTTCTTTTCAAACCAGATGCTTTTTTAGGAAAAGTTGAACCGGAGTTTGTTGGCTTTTCAATTCCTAACAAATTTGTTGTCGGTTATGGCTTGGATTACAATGAGAAAGGACGAAATATTAAAGAAATTTACCAATTAAAAGAGGAGTAACCTAAGTTTAAAAAGTATGTTGAATATTGTTTTATTCGGACCTCCCGGAGCTGGGAAAGGCACACAATCTGAAAGATTGATAGAAAAATATCATTTGGTTCATTTATCTACTGGGGATGTTTTTAGAGCCAATATTAAAGGTGAGACGGAACTAGGAGTTTTGGCGAAAAGTTTTATGGATAAGGGACAATTAGTTCCAGATGAGGTTACCATCAACATGTTGCGTTCAGAGGTGTTGAAACATCCCGATTCTAAGGGTTTCATATTTGACGGTTTCCCTAGGACAAATGCACAGGCAGAAGCACTGGATTCTTTTTTGAATTCTTTAAACACTTCCATTAGTGTAATGTTGGCTTTGGAAGTAGAAGAAAATGAATTGAAAGAACGGTTGAAAAAACGAGCTGAAATTAGTGGACGAATAGACGATGCTAATCCGGAAGTGATTCAAAATAGAATAAATGTGTACCAATCAGAAACTGCACCAGTAAAGAAATATTACCAAGAACAAGGTAAATTTATTGCGATTGATGGAATTGGTGCTATTGATCATATTACGGCGCGTCTGTTTGAGGCAATCGATTCCTTATAATAGGTTTTAAATAGTTTGTAAATGCCGACTTTCAAGGAAGTTGGCATTTTTAGTTTATTGGATGAATAATCCTAACTTTGTAAAAAATGCATTATGGCTTCTGATAATTTTGTAGATTATGTAAAAATACATTGCAAATCTGGTAACGGAGGTGGAGGTTCTACGCACTTTCGAAGGGAAAAATACATCCCGAAAGGCGGGCCGGATGGCGGAGATGGCGGACGTGGCGGACATATTTATGTGCGCGGAAACAAGCAATTTTGGACACTTTTACATTTAAAATTCAAAAAACACATCAAAGCTGGTCACGGTGGACACGGTTCCTTGAACCTGCAAACTGGAAAGCAAGGTCAAGATGAATACATCGATGTTCCGCTTGGGACAATCGCGCGCGACATGGAAACTGGTGAGGTTTTGTTTGAAATCACAGAAGAAGGGGAAGAACGCATTTTACAGCCAGGCGGTCGCGGAGGATTTGGTAATAATAATTTCAAATCTCCAACAAATCAAACACCACGTTTTGCACAGCCAGGAGAAGAAGGACAGGAAAACTGGAAGGTTCTTGAGTTAAAAGTTTTGGCAGATGTTGGTTTGGTTGGTTTCCCAAATGCAGGGAAAAGTACCTTGCTTTCTGTTTTGACGTCCGCGAAACCGGAAATAGCAAATTATGCCTTTACAACGCTTCGACCAAATCTTGGAATTGTGAAATACCGCGATTACCGCTCTTTTATTATGGCGGATATTCCAGGGATTATAGAAGGTGCGCATGAAGGTAAAGGATTAGGTTTGCGTTTTTTGCGCCATATTGAACGAAATTCATTGCTTTTATTCATGGTTCCAGCGGATAGTGAGGATATTCACAAAGAATATAAGATTTTACTCAATGAGTTGAAACAATATAATCCTGAATTATTGCACAAAGATCGGCTTTTGGCGATAACCAAATCGGATATGTTGGATGAGGATTTAATCCGTGATATTAAAAAAGATTTACCAAAAATACCTTTCGTTTTTATTTCGGCAGTTGCAGAGCAAGGACTTACCGAACTAAAAGATTTAATTTGGGAAAATTTGAATAATGAATAATTTTCTGGAAGAAATAGACAGACAAATAGTTACCATAATAAACAGCTGGAATACACCACTATTAGACGAAATCATGTGGATTGTTTCGGCTAAGCTAACATGGATTCCACTGTATGTATTTCTTCTCTTTTTAGCCTATCGAAAATTAGATCGCAAAACTTTTTTTCTGTTCATAGGATTTGTTTGCGCAGCGGTTGTGCTGGCAGATTTAGTTTCCGTTCATGCTTTTAAAAATGTATTTCTTCGCTTTAGACCCTCTCACAATTTGATTCTAACGAATAAGTTACATTATTACGAAATGGAGCCTGGTGAATTTTACAAAGGCGGGAAATATGGATTTGTTTCGTCGCACGCTGCAAATTTCTTAGCAATAGCAAGTAGTTCTTTGCTGGTGTTGAACAAGTTTTATCCATCTTTAAAATGGCTACTCTTCCTTGTAGGATTAGCAATCTGCTACAGTAGATTGTATCTTGGGGTTCATTATCTTTCAGATGTTTTAGCCGGAGGATTACTTGGGTTTTCTATTTCGCTGCTCCTTTTTAAACTTTTCTTCCAACCATTAGCGCATAGAAAAAAAATCCGTTAAATGCGCTTTATTGAATTGGAATAGTTGCTTCAATTTGCTCCAAAAGTGCTTTCCGTTTTGCTACTATTTTTGAAACATCTGTTTTCATTACAACACCCTTTTCGCGAAATCGAAGGAAGTTTTTCCACCATTTATAAGCTGCTAAACCAAAAAGTCCAATCAAAGCATAATACAAAAATCCTAACAGATAACTTGGGTAAACAAAGTTGAAAAAGAGAAATGGTATCGGAATATTAATCAATCCCATAACAATCATTCCTAGTATTAATTTCACCGAACCCCAAAAAACCCTGCGCTTGAAAGATTTTTCGACAAAACGCTTGATAAGAATATACGGTAATCCACAATGTAGAATCCCAAGAAGCGCAAATGGTGCGAGTAAAACAAGTAAAATCACTTCTTTTGTTCGATTTAATGTATGGTGTTGGGATAATTCAAAAACATAATTTTCATTCAAGCGAAGTTTTCGAAGAAGGGAAAAATAAGACTCCATTTCATTTTTTAATTGCGTAAGTTTCTCCAGGGATTCCGCAGTTTGTTGGTTCAACCAATTTGCCAAATTTTGCGAATAATGCCAACGCTTAACCAGTGGGATTTTTGTATTGCTATGCAGCGCATTCATTCCTTTTCGGGTTAATTTCATTATGTTTTCATGGAAATTCGCCATGTTTTTATCTTCAATATGCGTGATTTGCTCCTTCAGCATATTTTCCAATAGTTTTGTGACATCCGTAATTACTTTGTTCGGATTTTCCATGAATTCCTGCTGGTAATCGTTGAGGCAAATACGTTTCGAAGTAGAAACTAGGATATCGCTTCCAATTGTATTTGGATCGGAGTAATTGCAGCCAACAGCAGCGAGATAGACTTTCTTCTTCCAATTTAGTTTTTCCAAGGCATTAAATCCAATTCGAGCGGCACCTTTTTTCAATGGTTTTAATCGTCTAATAAATACATCATCCGTGAAACCTTCTCCAAATATCAAAAGATTTCTACCATAGGAAAGAATGCGAGCACATTGATCAAAAACCTTTGAGTTTTCATCTTTTGTGTCCACTCCGTCGTGCTGGCGATAGATTGGCAACATGTGTGCAGCCCATAAAATTGGACGTGTAAAACGCGTAAAAACGTCCGAGCGAGTCATAAAGAAAACAATCGGTTGACGCATCGAGGCCACCACAAGCGGATCCATAAAGGAAGCCGCGTGATTACTTACATATATTGTTCTACCTAAAAATCCTTTTGGGGAATTGATTGTTTTATTTCTGGGATAATAAATCCGCAAAGAATACTTCAGCGTGAAAAATAGTATGAAATAGAAGAATCGCATTTTGTTCTGTTTTTTGTTAACCGGAGCTACAAATATAACCGAAAGAATTGTGCGGAGAAAAAAGTAGCTGTAAGTATTCGATTAGTTTTTTTTAAATCAGATGAATCCGGACATTTTTTAGGGAAAATTATATTCTTGTGAAAATAGAAGCATTAAAAAATTGAAATCAACACCATACCTGCTAATAACTTTTTCCAACCGATTCTAAAAGTGCAATTATTAAAAGTATTTTCGTGAAAAGTTGAAAGCATGAAAACCATTGGTATTATTTGTGGCGGATTTTCTTCCGAGTGGGAGATTTCTTTAAAGAGTGCACAAACTATTCAGGATAATTTCCCGAAAGAATTCAATACACTAAAAATCCAGGTGGATGCAAGCGGTTGGAATGTTTTGCTGGATAGCGGAAAAATGCCATTGGATTTAAATACGATGACATTTGGGGAAAACGCAACAGCGATAGATGCTGCAATTGTATATATTCATGGAGATCCTGGAGAAAATGGAAAAATTCAGGCTTTTCTTGAACTAAAAAACATTCCATATATCAATTCTGGCCCTCTTGCTTCGGCATTGTCTTTTGATAAGTGGTATTGCAACCAATTCCTTAAAGGATTTGAAATTAAAGTTGCGCGTTCCATCTATTTGACGGACAGAAATTATGCTTCAGCAGCAGAAATTATAGAAAAACTAGATTTGCCGGTTTTTGTAAAACCGTGCGATTCAGGTTCTAGTTATGGCATTTCAAAAGTTAAAACGCAGGAAGAAATGGACGCAGCGTTGGATAAGGCTTTTGAGGAAGGAAGAACCGTTGTTGTTGAATCTTTTTTGGACGGAACGGAGGTAACGTGTGGTGTTTACAGAAAAAAATCTGGTGTGCATGCGCTTCCGCTAACAGAAATAGTTACGGAGAATGAATTCTTTGATTTTGATGCTAAATATTTAGGTAAATCCCAAGAATTAACCCCGGCAAGAGTTTCGGATGAGGTGAAGTTGGAAGTTCAGAAACAGGCAAGAATGATTTATGAACTTTTGCAGTTACGGTCAATCGCTCGGATAGATTTTATGCTGGTAAATGGCGTTCCGCACGTGATAGAGGTAAACACAACTCCCGGATTTTCTGCGGCGAGTATTGTACCACAAATGATTCAATGCGAAGGCGGAAATCTTGCTGACTTTTGGAGAGAAATAGTCGAAGTTGAGCTTAAATTTAATTCCTGAAAATTTAAACGAGTCGAAAATGTAGTTTATTACTCGTAAATCGCCAAGGCATTTAATAATTTTTCAATTTGAACCGTTAAAACGGAACTGCTGCACGAATAGTTATTTACAGTAATTGAAAATGCAATCTTTTTCCCAGATTTAGAATCGATGTATCCAGCAAATGATTTAATGCGCGACATTGAGCCACTTTTAGCAATTATTCGTCCTTCACCAAGTTGGTTTTTACACAAGTTGGAAAGGGTTCCTGATTTTCCAGCAACCGGAAGAGTTGCTTTAAAAAGTGCTGCATTTTTTGAAACATTCATAGCTGTCAGTAGCGCGCAAAAATGATCTGCCGAAATACCGTTAGATCGGGATAAACCGCTTCCATCTTTTAAAAATAGACCAGCTAAATTCATTTTTGTAGACCAATATTTTTCCACTTGCTTTAGTCCTTCCTCGGTGGATCCAAATCCTGTTTTTTGGTAGCCAATCAAGCAAATTAAACCTTCAGCAAATAAGTTTACACTTTTCATATTGGTTAATCTGGCGATGTCTATTATTTTTTCTCCTTCGTGCGTGAAAAGCAGTTGGAAATTTACGTTGTACCTATTTTTTATTTCCAGATTTTCTTGTCTTACCGATTTCGCCCCTTTTCCAACGATAATCCCACTATTCGTGAGTTGCTGAAATAGCTCATGTGCCAATTGAAATTCCGGATCCGGCAAACTTCCCTTTACTTCAAAACCAGCGTGGTTCAATGGTAGCGAACCAGTTGCAAACCTATCTAAAGAATATGGTGCACCAAAAATGTAGGAATTATCTCCGGTGACGTTTTCAGAGGTGATGTAATTGTGAAAAGTTAAATTTGGTACGATTGGAAAAGTGGTTACCAATTCCGTTTTTGCACCTGAAGAAGCGCCAGTTTTAAAATGCATTTTCAAAAGGTTGTCAAATACACAAATTCCAGCTGGGCCTGCGCCATAATAATTCCCCATATCCGACCAACTCCAGCCATCTGGAGCTCCGGCATAGCCAAATTCAGAACCATCGGCTATAATTGCACCAGAAATTTGCTTGATGCCTAATTTTTGGAGCGAATCCACCCAAGCAATTAAAAAATCTCTTTGGTGGCCATCCTCTGTAAAGTATTTACTTCCCAAAGAAACATCTCCACCGCCGCGAATCCAGATATTTCCATGGAGCATTCCATTTTTATCGATTGTTCCGTCTGTGTAAATTCTTGTTTTTGGACGAAATTCCGCTCCAAGTAGCTCCAACGCGGAAGCCGTAGCAAATAATTTTGCAGTGGATGCAGTGGGTATAGAAAGGCTTGGATTTAATGTAGCGATTTGTTCGCCACTCGATAAATCGATTGCTTGAAAGCTGATAATAGCATGTTTTAATTCTGGCAGTGCTCTAAAATCAGTTGTTAATTTTTCGATAATATTTTGGCCCCAAGAAACTTGAACGCAAATAACCCAAAAAAATAAAAAAATTATTCTTAACTTCATGCCCTAAAAATAAACGTAAAATTTTGCATTACTTACTATTTAATGTCAAAATTTTATATTTCACAAAATTCAACCCTAAAAATTCAAACAAATCAGACAAGCCGCTCTAATAATAATTTATGCCACTAAAAAAAAAGATAAAAGTTCTAAGAATAATTAACCGTTTCAATATTGGCGGTCCTACATATAACGCAACTTTTTTAACAAAATATCTTTCTGAGGATTTTGAAACGATGCTGGTTGGTGGCTTACCGGAAGATGGCGAGTCTGATTCGTTGCACATTTTAGAAGAATACGGATTAAATCCAATTCTATTAGAAGAAATGAAAAGGACTCCTAGTTTCCAAGGGGATAGAAAAGCATACAAGCGTTTGAAAGAAATCATTCGTGAATTTAAACCAGATATTGTACATACCCACGCTTCTAAAGCTGGAGCGCTTGGTAGAAAAGCGGCACATGAATTAAAAGTTCCTGTAATTGTTCATACGTTCCATGGCCATGTCTTTCATTCCTATTTTGGGAATTTTAAAACTAGGGTGTATAAATTCATCGAACGAAGGTTAGCCAAGCAATCTACTGGAATTGTTGCGATTTCAAATTTACAAAAAGAAGAATTATCCAAGGAACACAATATTTGCGCAGGAAAAAAGATTGCTGTTATTCCTTTGGGGTTTGATTTGAATAAATTTCATGATAATCTGGAAGAGAAGCGACAAATTACACGGGTAGAATATTCCTTAACGGAAGATGAGATTGCTGTTTGTATCATCGGAAGATTGGCGCCAATAAAAAATCATACCTTGTTTTTGGAATCCATCGAAATCGTTTCCAAACAAACAGACAAGAAAATTGCTGTTTTTATTGTTGGTGATGGCACAGAAAGGGATTCTATAGAACGAAAAATTGAAAGTATGGAACTCGGTTCAAACGTACGATTTGTTTTAACTTCCTGGATAAAAAACATTGACTGTTTCAATGCAGGAATGGATATTTTATGTTTAACATCTGATAATGAAGGAACGCCAGTGAGCCTAATTGAAGCACAAGCGGCAAATATTCCTGTGATTTCGACAGATGTCGGCGGAGTAAGAGATGTTGTAGAAGATGGCGTTACAGGATTCATTGTGCCAAAAAATTCAAAGGAAAAATTTTCAGAAAAATTACTACTTTTGATAAATAATGAGAAAAAACGCGAAAAAATGTCACAAAATGGCTGGACTTTCGTTAAACACAAATTCCACTACACTACGCTTGTAGAGAATATGGAGTCTTATTATAAGAAGTTGTTAAAGGAAAAGTTAAATGAAAAGAATTAAATCGTTAAATTTTGTGCTTATTTGCCTACTTACCTTAGTGTTTCAATGCTGTGGTGTGAATAGCAATTTGATGTTCAAAACACCAAAAGGGCAAGAGGTTAATTCTGAAAAAACACCAATGCAGCCTACTGGAGATTATCGAATTTCGGTAGATGATAAATTAACCTTTACGATGGCTACAAATAGCGGTACAAAAATCGTGGAAACAATGGGTGGCGTAAAGTCAGAAGACGCAGCAATCGGCGTTAGTAGTGAATATATCGTTCGCAAAACAGGAAAAGTAGAATTGCCACTTTTAGGAGAAATTGCTGTTGAAGGATTAACCGTTGTCGAATTTGAAGATACCTTACAAAAACGCTTTTCTAAAGAATACCAAGATCCATTTATCCAGGTTAAAATTACCAACCAACGCGTAATTGTTTTTCCTGGAGCTGGCGCGGAGGCAAAAGTTGTACCCTTAACAAATTCGAATACTACTTTGATGGAAGCAATTGCTGCGGCAGGTGGAATCTCGGAAAGAGGAAAGGCAAATTCGATAAAGATAATGCGGAAGGAAAATGGCGTTCGACAAATTTATACAGTTGATCTTTCTACAATCGAAGGTTTGAAATTTGTGGATATGGTAGTTCAAGCGAATGATTATATCTACATTGAGCCAAATCCTGAATTAGTTAAAGGCGTTGTGAAAGAGATTGCACCCGTAGTTTCCATTATTTCCAGCACTCTAATTTTCTTCACCATTTTTAATAATATCAAATAAATTGAGCAATAGAACTATAATTGTCAATAAGGATTTTGATCCTACAATTTTAAGAACGGTATTAAGGAGATATTGGTGGTCGCCTGTTTTGTTTATTGTATTATTTTCGACGTTCGCGTATTTTTATTTGCGCTACACCATGCCTGTGTACGAGTCAACCATGGTATTTCAACTTGGGAATGAGGACGCTGCAAAAGAAATTATTGATATTGAAAATATAAATTCACGAGATGTAGATATTTCATCGGAAATTGAATTGATGCGGTCCCAATTAATTTTTGAAAAAGCAATTCAAAAAATTAATTATTCTGTAAGTATATTTTCTAAGGGTCAAATTCTAACAGAACAAAAATATAATTCAAGTAGTTTTAACGTACAGCCTTATGCATTGAGGGATTCTTCCTTAATTGGGAAACCTATTTTTGTGAATTTTAATGGTGGAATTATAACGCTTTCTTACTTGAGTAAAGGCAAAAAACAAACCATTATTGGTAAATTAAATGATCACCTCCTCAACAAAGATTTTGATATCGTTTTAAAAGCTAAAAGTGAGAAACATTTAGAAGAAGATGCAAATGGCAACCAGCTTTATTTTGTTTTTAATAGCATACAATCTTATGCAGCGCAATATTTGGGCTCTCTGCAAATCGCTCCAATTGACCCGATAGCGAAAACGATTCAAATTACTTTTCGTGGAAATAATCCTGAGCAATGTTATGATATGACAAATGCTGTAGCAGAGGCGTTTAATGAATTTGACAAAGAAAATAAGCGACAAGGTTCTGACAATATTTTAAGATTTATTGATCAGCAAATGGATTCTTTGTCTGGTGCATTAAAAAACTCAAAGGATAGCCTTATTATCTACCAACGAAAAGCTAATATTTCCAACCCGGAAAACATCGACGAAAGTATTTCTGGTAGCATCTCCGATTTACAAGAGAAATTGACAGTCTTAGAAGAGGAAATACGATCCTTGAACAATGTTAGTTTAAAATTGAAATCGGATCCGAATAGATTAGAGGTATACCGATTACTGCCTGAAATGCTTGGTAAAAGCTACGAGCAATCCCTATCGACTCAGATAAATTTACTGCACGAATTATTAGAACGTAAAGAGGATCTGCTTTACCGCGTAACTTCTGAGAATAGCGAGGTTAAGTCTATAAATACTAAAATCCAACTTAAGTTAATATCTATTCGAAAAAGTATATCCGTCATTTTGGATAGACTTAATGAAAACAATAAAATAATCAGAGCAAAATTGGCAGGTTTCGAAAACCAATATTTTGAATTACCTGAAAAGAAGATTGAATTTAGCCGTTTAAGAAACATTCAAGATCTGAATGAAAAGTATTATTCCCTGCTTTCAGAGAAGAAAGCCCAATATTTGATTTCAGATGCTGGTTATACATCTAATAATAGGATTTTATCCAAGCCAGCAATAAATTATGATCCATTTTCGCCAAACAAGGGTTTAATCTATTCCTCCTTTATTGGTTTTGGTTTTCTTTTGGGTTTGGGAGTTATTATTTTTAGATACCTGACTTTCAATGAAATAAATCAATTGGAGGATCTTAAAAAACTATTGCCCGCCAAAGCTTCTATTTTGGGAGTAATTCCTATATTTTTAAAAGGTAATATGCCATTCTCACAACTTGTGGTTAAGGATGCTTCAAAATCTATGCTGGCGGAATCGATGCGGAAAATACGAGTCAATTTAAGTTACATAAATCCAACTTATCAAACGATTGCAATTTCCTCTTCCATTTCCGGTGAAGGAAAAACGTTTGTTGCGTTGAATTTGGCTGGAATCATCGCGATGTCTGGTAAAAAGACAATTTTACTAGATTTAGACCTTCGTAGACCTAAAATTCATTTGGGTTTGAATGCGGATAATATCTATGGAATGAGTGGCTTGATTGTGAATCAATTTACAATGGAGCAATGTTTGAAGCATTCCATTTTGGAAAATTTGGATTTTATTTCGGCAGGTCCAATTCCACCAAATCCATCAGAATTATTATTAAGCAATAGATTTAAGGAAATTGTGGAAGAATTAAAGAAATCATACGATGTAATAATATTAGATAATCCACCGATTGGATTGGTGTCAGATGGAATAAAAGTCCTGACAGATGCGGACATTCCTATTTATGTATTTAAGTCCCATTATTCAAAAAGAAATTTTGCGTTGCGCGTAAAAGAATTATTTGATTTGGAGCAATTGGAAAAATTAAACGTTGTTCTAAATGCTGTTTCTCCCGCCAAAACATCTTCATATGGTTATGGATATGGTTTTCAATATGGCTATGGTTATTACGAAGGTGAGGATGTTTCCAGAAAAGAAAAAATTAAAAATCGATTGAGAGATATAATTAAAAGATTGTTTAAAAATGCAAATAAGTAAATTCGAAATTGAAGGATTATTGTTGCTTGAACCGCATTTATTTGAAGATAATAGAGGTTTTTTCTATGAATCCTACAATGCTAAAAAATACAATGAAATACTGGGTGATGGATCTGATTTTGTTCAAGACAATATTTCAGTATCAAAAAAACACGTTCTTAGAGGATTACATTTCCAAAAATCTCCCTTTGGACAAGGAAAACTTGTAACGGTTTTGAATGGCAAAGTATTGGATGTAGCAGTAGATATTCGTTTAAATTCCAAAACGTTTGGACAACATCAAGCTGTTGAACTTTCTGCAGAAAACAAACGCCAGTTTTGGATTCCACCAGGATTTGCACATGGTTTTATTGCCTTGGAAGAAGAAACATTATTCTCCTACAAATGCACCAATTATTATTCTCCCGAACACGAAAAAACGCTGCTATGGAACGATCCAATTCTAGCAATAGATTGGGGAGGAGTTTCCAATCCCATTATTTCAGAAAAAGACTTGTTTGGTCAGCTTTTTCAGGATTACAAGGAAGAAATTAAGCACTAAATTTATTTAAACTATGGAACCGCTAAAAATAATTTTTTTTGGCATTGGAGGAATTTTAATTTCGCTCTTATGTAACATTTTACTCTTGAATTTTTCAAAATCGTTGGGGATACGAAATAAAAATGATGTTTTGGTTCGCTGGAGCAACGAGTCCAAACCTTCCCTTGGAGGTGTATCCTTTTTTGTGGTATTTCTGTTTTTCAGTATTACACATTTAATCCTATTCTACGAGGAAAATATTTTTCATAACGAGGTGTTTGCTGCTTCTCCATTCGAATTTACCGGTTTATTTATTGCAGGTAGTTTAGCTTTTATGATTGGTTTGGCGGATGATGCGTATAATACAAAACCGCTCATTAAATTAATTGTGCAAATTTCATGCGGGATTATTTTCATATTGACAGGTACAAAAATTGACGTAACACATATTTATGCAATCGATGCTGCATTAACTGTTCTATGGGTTATAATTATCATGAATTCATTGAATATGTTGGACAACATGGATGGGATAACAGGAACAACGGTGTTTTCAATTTTGTTGACATGTTTGCTTGGAGGCTGGATTATTTCTGGTTTTAATGCAGATGTATGGACGCTCTCTATCGTAGCAATGCTAGGAGGCGTTCTTGGTTTTCTATTCTTGAATGTCCACCCATCCAAATTATTCATGGGTGATGCTGGAAGTCAATTTATTGGGCTTTT
>JBEDAD010000213.1:0-5783 GCA_041177985.1 Bacteroidota bacterium
TCGGCTGTTTTTGGTGCGCATGCTGCTAATACAACTATCCCAACTGCAATTAAACTCAATTTATTCATATCTATTCTATTTTTTGTAAAGTAACTTGTGTAATTCCATCGCGCACAAAATTCAATTGTTTTGCCGCCTTTAATGTTAAATCAATGGCGTGTCCTGATTTCGGACTTAACCGATCGTTGATGGTGACGATTACCATGGAGTCGTTTTTTAGATTCGTAACTAAAACGCGTGTCCCAAATGGCAAATTTTTATGTGCTCCAGTCAAACTATCTTGTCTAAACACGGCTCCAGATGCAGTTTTTCTACCTTCAAATTTGGAAGAATAGTAACTTGCATTTCCCTTCTCCAAAATGGAATAAAGTGTAAAACTACACATCAAAACGGCTACTAAAATCCACACTATTCTTTTCATTACCATGTTAAATATCACTCAAATATAACAAACGGCAAAAGGAACAAGCCCATATTGTCAAAAGTTTAACAAAATTTCTTCTTTTAAAATTGTTGCAAACCGGGGTTTCTTTTGCGAGATTTACCATCCAAAGTATATATAAAATGCAACAACACGAATTTATTCAGTCCAATTCAGGTTTACTCTCTAAATCCATTTCCAACACCTTGTCTTTGTTAAAAGAAGGTGCAACCATTCCATTTATTTCCCGCTATAGAAAAGAAATGACGGGAGGATTAGATGAGGTAGAAGTGGCTGCAATTCGAGATTTCGCAAAAAAATACGATGAATTAATTGCACGGCAACAAACAATTTTAACTTCCATGGAAGAGCAAGGAGTTTTATCACCAGAATTAAAAAGTAAGATAGAATCCTGTTTTGATGCTACAATTTTGGAAGATATCTATCTACCGTACAAGCAAAAACGACAGACAAAAGGCGATAAAGCAAAAAAGTTAGGGTTGGAACCATTGGCAAAAATGATTTTTTCGCAAAGAGGCGGTGATCCAGAACAAATGGCAGAGCGTTTTGTGAAAGGCGATGTGGAAGATGAATTTTCTGCGATTTCAGGTGCCAAAGATATTATGGCGGAATGGATGAATGAAAACACGAATGCCCGATCGCGCATGCGGCAATTATTCAAACGCAAAGCAGTTCTGCACGCTAAATTGGTAAAAGGAAAGGAAGTAGCGGGTGAAAAATACCGGGATTATTTCGATTTTTCAGAACCATTGCATAAAAGTGTATCGCACCGATTTTTAGCGTTGGTAAGGGCGGAACGGGAAGGGTTTATTTCGCTCAAAGCACAACCTGCGCAGGAGGAAGCCTTGGAATTGTTGGAGCATTTTTTTGTAAAAAGTGATGACGCATGTGCGCAAGTAGTTGCCGAAGCGTGCAAAGAATCCTATAAACGACTGATTTGTCCTTCCATGGAAAATGAAGTAGTAAAAGAAGCGAAAGAAAGAGCGGACAAAGAAGCAATAAAAGTATTTTCTACTAATTTAAGGCAATTGTTATTGGCTCCACCAGTTGGTTCGAAACGTGTTTTGGCATTGGATCCGGGTTTTAGAACAGGCTGTAAAGTCGTTTGTTTGGATGAATCCGGCAATCTTTTGACAAATGCGACAATTTATCCGCATCCACCGCAAAAAGAGATGGCGCAAGCACAAGCAAAAATTAGTCAGTTGGTGCAGGCATATAAAATTGAGGTAATTGCAATTGGCGACGGAACAGCGGGAAGAGAAACGGAAAGTTTTATTAAAAGTATTCGTTTTGATCGCGATTTGGATGTATATGTTGTGCGAGAAGACGGTGCATCTATTTATTCTGCTAGCGCAATTGCGCGAAAAGAATTCCCGGATTACGATGTTACGGTTCGTGGATCGGTTTCCATTGGTCGAAGGTTGATGGATCCCTTGGCAGAGTTGGTGAAAATTGACCCGAAATCTGTTGGTGTTGGACAATACCAGCACGAGGTAAATCAAACTATGTTGAAGGAAACGTTAGACGATGTGATTATTTCCTGTGTAAATACCGTTGGCGTAGATTTGAACACCGCTTCGTCATATTTATTGAGTTACGTTTCAGGCTTAGGTCCAACGTTGGCAGAAAATATTGTGGAATACCGCAAAGAGCACGGAGCAATTCACTCGCGAGAAGAACTGAAAAAAGTGAAGCGATTAGGAGAGAAAGCCTACGAACAAGCTGCAGGATTCTTAAGAGTAAGAAATTCTGATAATCCTTTGGATAATTCAGCAGTGCATCCGGAAAGTTACACGCTTATTCAGTCTATGGCTAAAAAAATGAAAGTCGATTTGAAAGAAATAATCGGAAACGAATCGCTTTTAAAAGAAATTAAAAAAACGGACTTCCCCGAAATTGACACGTTTACATTTGACGATATTATCAAAGAACTGAAAAAACCAGGTCTAGATCCTCGAGAAAAAGCAAAAGTATTGGAATTTGACGCTTCTATTCGCTCCATTGACGATTTGCGTGTTGGCATGCGTTTAACAGGAATTGTTACAAACGTTACTGCTTTTGGTGCGTTTGTGAATATTGGAATTAAGGAAAATGGATTGATTCATAAATCCAATTTATCAGACACCTTTGTGGAAGACCCGTCTCAATTCATATCCCTTCATGAGCATGTTGATGTTCAGATTTTAGAAGTGGATGCGGAGCGAAAAAGAATTGGGTTGAAGCGCTTAAATTAATTTTAACTTGCTACATTTAAACCTTTAACATCTATATTAAAGAACATGAAAAAACGCGCAACAATACTATGGATAACTTTAATTTTCAGCCATGCTTTTGGTCAAAAATTAGAAATAAAGCAATCGCTTAATAAGCATGTGGACATTGTTAGTGAGAATGAATTGTATGGTGTGACGTATGATAAAAAAATCAAGATTCCAATTGTTTACTCTTCAATTGAAGTACTAAATGGAATGCTACTTTTATCTATGGATACAGCAGCAGGACTTGCGAATCTAAAAGGTGAAATCGTAATTCCGGTGCAATTCGATGCCATTTTAAAATCTGAAAATGGTGAATTTATTGCATACAAGGAAAACATGCATTTTTATTATTCTGCAAAAGGTGTTGCATTGAAGAATAGGTTTGATTTTGAGAAAAAAGTTACCAAGCACCTTTCTGTTGTAATGCTTAATGATTTGTTTGGGTTAACCTATAATGGGGAGATAAAAATTCCAATAAACTATGCAGAATATAATGTTTCCGGTGAATTAATCTATTTGTATGCGCAAAATAAAAATGGAGAAGTGCTGGACGTTTCTGTTGGAATAGCAAATAAAAAAGGAGAAATGATAATCCCCACCGATTTCGCTGAAATAGAAGAATTTAAAGATGTTATTTTTGTATATAAAAATGAAAAGATTGGATTATTTAATCGACAAGGGAAGCTTCTAGCGCCTGTAGTATTTAAAAACCTTGAATATTTTAGGCATTCTATACTTGGAGCAACAGAAGATAAATTTGTGTTATACAATACAGATGGCTCCGTTATACTGCCTTTAAGTGAAAAAGAAATAAGGGTATTTGATGAGCTAGGCTTAGAATATGCTATTAAAGAAAAGAACCAATTCAGGGTGATAATCCCAAAGGATAAGGAAATATTGATTGATTATGTTCCCGTTTCCGATCAACTATTTTCAAAAAACACGGAAGTTTCAATCTTAGATTATTTGGCATTTGTTGCACATCAAAAAGAGAATAATGTTTTATGGAATAATAATGCCAACGCTGCAATAACTTTTGCGGAGTTGCTTCCAGACACTTCACAGATTGAGAATAAATTATTACCTGTTTTTAGGAATTTCATCTATGAGACATCCAAGGAAGATGGAAATTTCATAATCGATTATTACGTAACAAAAAGCAAAAAATCTAATTTAAAAATTTCAATTCCTTTTGATGAATTTAAAACCAGTAAGAGAATGTTGGACTTCCCAATAACCGGTATTACTCGAAATCAAGCTGCATTGTATGCAAATTGGCTTACTATTATGTACGGTGAAACAATAGACGACAATGATTATGGTTATACCGTCAATTTTCGTTTACCAACGGAAGAAGAATGGGTTGAAATGGCCGAATCAGGATTGAGTGATAGCATGAGAAAGAGACAGGTTTTGGACAGTGTGAATGCTGAAAACTGCATGTTGTTTATTTACAATGATTTACCTAAATGTAAAGGTTATAGTGATTATTTAAAAGCCTCCCTTGGTGGCGGTTCGGTCCCAGTATTATCCATGAATCCAGATTACAATGGTATGTATCAACTTTTTGGGAATGTTTCAGAATTTACAAGTAGATCAGGTGTAAGTAAGGGAGGCAGTCATGCGCAAAGTGCAAAAATGGCAAAAACGAATCAAATCCAAAACACAGAAGGTCCGAAGCCATGGTTGGGTTTTAGAGTTGTAGCTGAACTAATTTTTAGAGAATAAAAGAGTGTTCTTAAATTTACTGCAACCTCGAATAGTAATTTGCGTTGAAGCGTCACCAAAATACGCCTCTTTTTTTTGTGCTATTCTAATGTTATTGATCTATTTAGCCTTAAAGAAAGTGCATAACAAATACTTCCTTTTTGAACAATATATAAATTGAAAATTCAGAAGGTTATCTTCAAAATTTATGTTTTAAATTGCTGAAAAATAGCAATTAGAATCGAGCTAAATTGGTTTATAGAACCTTAAGTAGGAAGGACATTTAAAAAGTTAAATTTTGAAAAAACACCTTACTATTTAAATAGTACTTTTAAAGTAATGATTAGCTCAAACTCATTTTGGTAAAACCTAATTTGGAGCAGTGATATTTTAGGTTGAGCTGCATTTTATGGTTCTGCGGTATTGGTTGAATTGAGTGCAATAATAATTACAGAAATGAAGTTCAATAATGAAACTTCCATGAGTCCACTAATTGTTCATGACAATTGTGGCAAATGGTCAAAAAAAGACAGAGAAATTGATGGAATAATTCAATTAAAATAAGAGATTAAAGGCGGTGAGAAATCATCGCCTTTTTTTGGAAATGATAAAAGATGAATATACAATTTGTTTATTCTGTAAAATTAATGAGCAATTCATTTTATTCATGAGTAGCTAATTTGCGATAGGAAGTTGCTGGTTTAAGATTGCGCTCACCTTCTACAAGTCAATGATTATAGGGGTAGTAAATGAATTCATTTATTCATTTATTTGTTAAATAAATTAAATTTTCACTGTCTTTGCTCGTTACAGCTTTAAATTGTTGAATCCTCAAACTCATAGAATCAAATCGTTCACCAACGAAGATAGAAGTGCAGCTAAATCGGGATATACACAATTAACCAATTAAAAAGCCTACCTTTGCGGCAAATACAGAATTTCCTTTTGTCATTCAAAATATTTTCTGACAACAATTTATACATGCAATTTAGTGAATTAAACATTATTGAACCAATTCTTAGAGCAATTCAAGAAGAAGGTTACACAACTCCTACGCCTATACAAGAACAAGCTATACCGTTGGTTTTAGATGGCAACGACCTGATGGGTTGTGCACAAACGGGAACGGGTAAAACTGCTGCGTTTTCCATTCCGATACTTCAACTTTTAAGTCAAAATAAAGAATACACCGGAAAAAAGAAGATTAGAGCTTTGATTGTTACACCTACGCGTGAATTAGCAATTCAAATCGATGAAAGCTTAAAAGCTTACGGACGTTATGCCGGATTAACAAGTACAGTGATTTTTGGCGGCGTAAATCAAAACAAGCAAACGGGCGTTTTAAAAAATGGTGTGGATATATTAGTAGCAACACC
>JBEDAD010000214.1:0-3188 GCA_041177985.1 Bacteroidota bacterium
CTCCAAATGCTGGAGGCGAGCCTACAGGTGACTTAGCTGAAGCAATTGTTTCTGCATTTGGTTCCTTTCAAGCTTTCAAAGATGAATTTGCAAAAGCTGGATTAACACGATTTGGTTCTGGTTGGGCATGGCTATGTTTGACTGACGGGAAATTAGAAATTTGTTCAACACCAAACCAAGATAATCCATTAATGGGCGTTGGTTGCAGTGGAACTGCAATTCTTGCAATGGATGTTTGGGAACATGCCTATTACTTGCATTACCAGAATCGTCGTCCTGATTATATTAACGCATTTTTTAATGTGATTAATTGGGAAGTTGTCGCTAAAAACTATGCAGCTGCAAAATAATTAAATATTCAAAAAGTAAAAGAAAGCTGCTCTATGAGTGGCTTTTTTTTGTTTTAAATAGAATCACATGTTCCAGACAAACCAATAAATGGATAAGAAGTATACTTAGATAAGGAACAAGATAACGTTCCTCATTGAACCGTTGACCAAAACTTAAGTAGAAAATAGATGTAAGCACACTAAGTGCTGAAACACGAATAATTGGATTAGCTGATTTGATTAGCAGTAAAATACTGCTGATAAAACCCAAGGAAATCAGCAGAAAAGAGCCATATTTCAGAATTAAAACAATCGATTGATCTTTCCATGTTTCCTGAAAAACAAAAAGATTCATCATAGAGGTAAGCATCAGTTTCTTGAAACTTTTTAATGGTGTAAAGAGGTAAAAATCTGCTGGATTTTGGCGAATCAATTGCTTTCTAGCTAACTTAATATGTCTGATTAGCGCTTTTTCACCTGGTAAATAAGAAGAAATCTTTTTGTTTGAATATGCAGTAATTTGTTGGTGTCTAAATTTTTGAAATTCGAAGAAAATTGGACGAACAGTTGCTTGGTATTGAATTGGAATCGTTTGCAGTACAGTTTGCGTTGTTAAATTCGTTGTATCTCTTGATAGCAAAGCCATTGTAGAATGAAAATAATCCCCGCGGTATTCCCAAACACGAAATAAATCCGTCATTTCTTTGTGCGGTTCTCGGTACAATGAATTGTTGTTTTTTGAATAGATTGGATTTAAACCGAGCCATTCTCCAGTGATGCAAACCGTTCGAATATTCCAAAAAAACAGAGGAACGAATGCTAATAATACAGACCAGAAAATACGCTTTCTTTTAAAAAGAAAATAAAGTAGAAAGAGAGAGGTAAGCACAAGCATTTGCGGGCGCAGTAGTACTAAAAATCCCACGGCAATTATCACGTTTAAAGAAATACGTTGATTATCATTGGCTTTAAGAAGCGCGTAAAAAGACCATAAAACGAAAAAAGGCAAAACGGCTTCGGACAAAGTGTAATAGACAAAACCAGAAAACAGTGGCATTAACCCATAGATAAGTGTGCCAACCACTATAAAATTTTCTGACAATTTCAGAATCTGGAGAATTTTGGAGAAGAGATAAATACTTCCTGCGAAAAGAAGAATTTGAATCATTTTCAAAAATAAAAAAGCATTTGAGCCGCCGATAACCTTGGCTACTAAATAGATTAAGCCATAGCCTGGAGTGCGCATATATGCTTTTGCACCGAGAGAATTCTCCGCCCAATTTCCTGTTTGAACAAACTGATCTACCGGAGAAAAATAACTGTATTCGTCGGCTGTCGTAATTAGACCTTGCTTAAATGGGAAGTTGGGTTTTAAAAAGGAAAGATTGGTTTCATTAATTAAAATTAAAACTCCAACCGAAACGAGAATAATCAGGTATATTTTGACAGAGAATTTCACGCCATTTCCTTATACAAGACTTGGCGAATTTACGGCTTCAACGGAAACTACTTCCGGAGCAACCTTTTTAATTGCCTCTTCCAAACCCGCTTTTAGCGTCATTACACTCATTGTACAATCGCTGCAAGTACCAAGCAGACGAACTTTAACAATCGCCTCATCTGTTATCTCTACTAATTCCATATCTCCGCCATCTGCATGTAAAAACGGACGCAATTGTTCAATAGCAGCATTAATTTTAACCGACAATTCTTCTTTGTTCAACTCTATCATTATACCTTAAGATTTGCGCGTTTTTGCACTATATTCACGTTTTCTATAAACGTAGTTACTAAATTTTCAAAAGCAATGGCTGAAGGTGTGCTTTCCTGAAAAACAGCAGGTCTTCCAGCATCTCCAGCTTCCCGTACACTTTGTACCAAAGGGATATGTCCTAAAAATGGAACATTCATTCCTTCCGCTAAATTTTTCGCACCATCCCGACCAAAAATAAAATATTTGTTATCCGGCAATTCTGCTGGAGTAAACCAAGCCATATTTTCAACAATCCCAACAACAGGGACGTTAATCGATTCCATTTGAAACATGTTTACGCCTCTTCTTGCATCAGCCAATGCTACTTCCTGTGGCGTGGAAACAATTACAACACCATCCAAAGGAACGGTTTGCACTAACGATAAATGAATATCACCTGTTCCTGGAGGAAGATCAATCAATAAATAATCTAGTTCTCCCCAATGGGCATCCGTAAACATTTGTGTTAATGCTTTTGCAGCCATTGGTCCGCGCCAAACAACCGCATTGTCTTGTTCCGTAAAAAAGCCAATCGAGAGCATTTTAATTCCAAAACTCATTACTGGATTTATCCGCGGCGTTCCTTCCACATCAATCATTGTTGGTCGTTCCTTCACCACATCAAACATTGTAGGCATGGAAGGGCCGTAAATATCGGCATCAACGATACCAACTCTATAACCTGCTTTTGTTAATCCACCGGCAATATTTGCTGTAACAGTAGATTTTCCAACGCCACCTTTTCCAGATGCAATTGCAATGATGTGTTTCACTTCAGGCAAAATTTTCCGTCTGATTTTTTTTGACTCTGCAGAGATTCCTTTCACGGTGCAGTTTACAGTGATATCATTTCCAAAAACGCGTTTTAAATTAAATTCGATTGCTTCCTGCATTCTTTTTCGTGCATGCATTGCAGGATTGGATACATTAACAAGCAAATCTATCGTAGATTCATTTATGTTCATTTCCTCAACCAAATTGAGGGAAACAATATCTTTTTTTAAGTCTGGTTCCATGATAGACCCCAATACTTCCAACAAACTTTCGCGATTTAATTCCATTGCTACAAAAATAATCAAAAAAAAAGGTTGTCCCCTTCGAAAAAC
>JBEDAD010000215.1:0-15281 GCA_041177985.1 Bacteroidota bacterium
CCAAAATCGTTTACGATTACATGCGTTCTTCACTTTTGGATTTGGAACACGAAGAATTTCACATCCTACTGTTGAACCGCGCAAACGAAATCATGCGAAGAGAACTCGTTTCGATTGGCGGTTTATCCGGGACCGTTGCGGATGGAAAAGTTATTTTTAAAAAAGCATTGGATTTTGGAGCACATGCCATCATTTTGGTGCACAACCATCCGAGTGGACAACTAAAACCAAGTGAAATGGATATCAAATTGACAAAAAAGCTATCTGAATTTGGAAATTGTATCGATTTGCCCGTTTTGGATCACCTTATATTCGCCGATAATGGCTATTTTAGCTTCGCCGATACTGGCATGATTTAAAAAAAAAATAGTTTCCGTGAAAAAACGAATTGTAACGATTGTTGGCGCACGACCGCAGATTATAAAATCTTCTGCAATTAGCAGGGTAATCCAGCAGGATTTTCCAAATGAGTTAGAGGAAATTATTGTGCACACCGGCCAACATTACGATGAAAACATGTCCGAGGTGTTTTTTACAGAATTGGGAATTCCTCAGCCCAACTACAATTTGAATGTTGGAAGTGGCTCTCATGCCGCTCAAACTGCAAAAATGCTTGAGGGTTTGGAAGCAATTTTTATAAAAGAAAAACCTACTGCGGTTTTGGTATATGGCGATACTAATTCAACGATTGCAGGTGCTCTAGCGGCTGTTAAAATCCATATTCCAGTAATTCACGTAGAAGCTGGTTTACGCAGTTTTAACAAAGCAATGCCGGAAGAAATCAATAGAATTTCCTGCGATCACATGTCTACTTTATTGTTCGTTCCTTCCATCACGGGAATGGAAAATTTAAAAAACGAAGGGTTTAAATTACACGATGCGTTGAAGGCAGATCTCGATCATCCGAAAGTTTACCACTGCGGCGATGTAATGTTTGACAATAGCTTGTATTTCTCGGAAATTTCTGACCAAAAATCTACGATTCTGGCAACGCAGAGCCTAAAGGAAAATGGATATATTCTTTCGACGATTCACCGGGATTCCAATACCGATAGCAAGGAAAATATGGAGGAAATCTTTGGCGCCTTATTGGAAATTCAGGAAAAATCCGATTTAGTTATCGTTCTTCCCATACATCCTCGAACAAAAGGTAAAATGCAGGAGCAACTGAGTTCCGAATTGTTGCAAAAAATTGAAGCGAATCCCTATTTTAAAATAATTCCACCAGCTGGGTTTTTGGATATCATCGCATTGGAAAAACATGCACGAATGCTGGTTACAGATAGCGGTGGACTGCAAAAAGAAGCCTATTTCTTTCGGAAACCGTGCGTGATTCTTCGACCGCAAACCGAGTGGGTAGAAATTGTAGAAAATGGCAATGCAATTCTAGCAGACGCCTCCAAAAAACGAATAATTACAGCGTTTGAAGATCTGACAGCTAAAAACGATTTGTCGTATCCGCCGCTGTATGGCGATGGCAAAGCTGCAGTATTCATTTGCGAAAAAATAGTGAACGACCTATAAAAAAGTATGATTCTACTATTTGTCGAAGAAATTTCTACCCGTTTAATTTACACGCTTGATTTTGTATTCAAGGTGCGTGGATTGGAATATACTTTAACCAATGATTTTAACGAATTTGATAATGCAAAAGTTCCGCGGTTGAATTATTCTGAAAGGTACTTTGATGGAATTCTGCAGCTTCCGCCAGCATCTTTGTTGTTTGATGAAGAATTAACGGTTTATGGAATTGGTAGCGGTACTTTTTACACCGAAAAATGCTTGACATTCAATGACAAAGTAGATCCGCTGGCAAGTATTTTTTACATTCTTTCCCGCATGGAAGAATACATGACAACTGCGGAAGATGAACATGGGAGATTTACCGCTGAGAATAGTGTTTTGAGTCGTTTTGGATGGTTGCAAAAAGCAATGTGCGACCGATGGGCAGTTGATTTTCTACTTTTTTTACAAGTAAATGGACTTGTGGAATTCCAAAATAAGGAACACAAAGTTACCATTCTGCCAACATTTGATATTGATAATGTATTCGCTTACCAATGGAAACATGGCCTTAGAAAAATTCTATCGTCGGCAAAGGATTTGATGCGTGGCGACCGATTTCGAATGAACGAACGCAAGTTGGTTTTGCAAGGAACGACTAAAGATCCATACGATACCTATGATTATATACTTTCCATTGCGGATCGAGGATTTTCGGTAAACATGTTTTGGTTGCTCGGAGATTATGCGAAATACGATAAAAATGTTACCTTCAAAGATGCGCGCCACCAGCGATTAATTCGAAAAATGGCACTTAAAACAACTGTTGGAATACATCCAAGTTACAAATCCAACAGCTACGAATATTTTTTGCTCAACGAAAAAGAACGTTTGGAATTTATCTTAAACCAATTGGTTGAGCATTCCAGACAGCATTTTCTTAAACTAAAACTTCCAGCAACCTACCGTTCGATTTCAACGATGGGAATAAAACACGATTATACGATGGGATATGCAGATCAAGTTGGCTTTAGAGCAGGAACAGCGCGTTCTTTTTCTTGGTTCGATCTCCGCAAGAATGCCATTTCCGAGCTTACCATTCACCCGTTCGCTTACATGGATGGCACCTTGCAGGAATATTTAAAGTTAACACCTTCCGAATCAAAATTGATAATTGCCAGCTTATATGAAGAAGTGAAAAATTATGGCGGTGATTTCCAAATGATTTGGCACAATGAGACAATTGGAGATTATGGGAAATGGAATGGCTGGAAGGAAGTATTGGAATTTACATTGGATTTAAATAAAACAGAAAATGGATAAAAAAAGTGTTGCAACAGGAATTGTTTTCATAACAATCGCAATTATTCTCGGAGCTTTTGGGGCGCATGGCCTGAAAGGACTTATTTCAGCAGAAAAGATAGCTTCCTTCGAAGTTGGTGCGCGTTACCAAATGTACCACGGATTAGCATTTTTAGCAATTGGTTTGCAGGCTTCTACGTTTTCGTTCCAGTTAAAATGGATTTATTTCTTTCTTTTTGTAGGAACGATTTTGTTTTCTGTATCCATCTATTTTCTTGCGATTCAAGAAGTTTTAGGCGCTTCGCTACCATTTTTGGGACCTGTAACGCCATTGGGCGGAGGTTTTCTCATCGCTGGTTGGATACTTTTTTTAGTTCAAATTCTTCGCTCAAACGATTAAATTACACAGGTTTTAAATATAATATTTGGTGAAAATCACAATACTTGGTTCGGGAACATCGCAGGGAGTACCAGTGATAGCATGCGATTGCGCTGTTTGTCATTCTTCGGATGCATTGGATAAACGCTTGCGATCCTCCATTCTGATTTCCGATCAAACTGAAAATTTTGTGATCGATACAGGTCCGGATTTCCGGCAGCAAATGCTAAACCACAGCGTTAAATCGCTGCGCGCAGTAATTTTCACACACGAACACAAAGACCATTTAGCAGGATTAGACGATGTAAGGGCGTTTAATTACAAAGAACAGCGCGATATGGAAGTGTTTTGCACCGAGGCAGTTGAAATCGCTTTGCGAAGAGAATTTCAGTATATTTTCTCAAACGATCGATATCCTGGAATCCCAAGTATTCAAATCAATCGAATTGAAAACAAAGCTTTTGAATTGCCAAATGGTTTAACGCTGCTTCCAATTGAGGTTTTGCACTATAAAATGCCTGTTTTCGGCTATCGAATTGGGGATTTTACCTACATCACGGATGCTAAAACTATTTCGGAAACAGAAAAGCAAAAAGTAAAAGGAACGAAAATTCTTGTCGTCAATGCCTTGCACCGTTCCGAGCACATTTCGCATTTTAATTTGGACGAAGCGCTGGCATTTATTGCGGAAATTAAACCGGAAACAGCCTATTTAACCCACATTTCACATTTATTTGGAAAACACCAAGAAATTGAAAAGGAACTTCCTCCAAATGTTTTCCTGGCCTATGATGGTCTGACGCTAGAAATTTAACCTTTAAATTAAAAGAATTGAAACAAGTTCCAAAATGGAAATTTGCAGTGATAGTCTGGATTGCAATTTTCCCGAGTATTACCCTTCTACAATTGCTGATTGGCAAACAGTTATTGGAGTTACCTATTCCTTTACGGTCGTTAATTTTAACATTGATTCTTGTGCCATTAATGGTATTCGTTTTGCTTCCAATTTTAAGAAAATTTTTAGGTTCTTGGCTGAATAAGTAGTTTCAATAGTTAGAAGAAAGTACTTTTTTGTTCCATATCTACTTTCATTGAAAGTTAGCTGCAATTCGTTTAAAATACTTCTTTACTCATTTAAAAAGGGCGTTTAAACGTTTTAGGGCGTTCATTTCATGTCGTATTAGCTTTAGTTTTATCCAATAAAACATAAAATGAAGCACATGAAAAAAGTAGAACAACCTAGAATGTATGAAAATCCGCTATTGGAAATTTTATCGATCAGTGGACCTAAAATGATGGTGACTTTTCACTTACTGATCAGTAGTTCGTGCTTGATATATGGCTATAGCTTGCTTGGGACTTCAGCAACGGGAATAGTGCTAATAGGATTTTTTATTGCAGGATTTGCGAGTTGGAGTTTGGCGGAATATGTTTTACACCGGCATCTTTTTCATTACGAAAGCAATAATAAATTTGTCAAAGCATTCCATTTTGCGATGCATGGTTACCACCATGAAAATCCAAACGATGTGAACCGTTTGTTTATGCCTCCAGTTCCTGCATTCTTGTTTTTAGCTGTATTTTTTCTGCTATTTTATGTCTTGCTAGGAAATTACGCGTGGATTTTTCTTCCAGGATTTGAAATAGGGTATTTACTCTATTCCTTCGTTCATTATAGCATTCACAAGCATTCCGCTCCGAAACCATTGCAAAAACTATGGCATCACCACATTATTCACCATTACAAAGAACCGGAAAAAGCGTACGGCGTTTCGTCCAGAGTTTGGGATCGGATTTTTCAAACCATGCCGGAAGCAGAAAAATAAGGTTTTAGTTCGCCTATTTTTTCAAGCGCATACCAATTACATTCGGCAACTTCCAGAAATGATCGTTGTCATCGTTTGGGTACGTTTGCGAAACATAACTGCCAATTTTTTCAATTACCGTATCGCCAACTTTAATATATAAGCTTGTTTCGGGTCCGCCTTCGATGTAGATGGCGCTCGTTAATTTAAACGGAAACGATTGAATAAACGCAATCATCTCATTGTGTGTATACGGCGAGCGACTGAAAATATAGTAAATATTTCCTTCTGCGTCCAGCGCGGCAACGAGCATGCTACACGATTGGTTTTTCTTGTTCCAACTGAGCGAATTTCCATTGCAATCGATCATCCGCATGCCTTGCGCGTAGCAGTTGTAGTTGTTTTTCACTTTTTCCCATGGCGAACATTTCAAATCCAAAATGGTGAAAGCGGCTTGCAACGAATCCATTGGATTCAGCGCTATCATGGAGTTGTAACCGGTATTGAAAACGGCATTGTTGTAATGGTCGAAGTTTTTCAGGTAACCACGGTGGATTAATCCATTTGCCAATTCATACATTCCAGCATTTACAACGACATTTAAATCAAAGGTATCCGCCCATTTATCTGCAGTGAAGGTTTGATTTTGGAATTCCGTTGCCGTAAACAAAAAGAAATCAAACTTTCGGGGATCAATTTTCAAGATGGTCAGTTTTGAATCGTTGATTTCCGACATTTTTGGCGCATCATTTTCACACAATTCGATGCCTTCACTCAATTTTTTCCATTCAAATTTATTCGGATTGCGCTCCGGAATGGAATCTGTCGCAGGCGTTTGTGAGCAAGAGCTTAATGCAACAAACAGCAAAAGGGATGTAAAAAAGTAATTTCTATCGTTTCTCATTCCAGTCAAATTTTTCTGTTTCAAAGGGGAAAATATCAAATAATTCACCAGAATAATAAAACTGGTAGGCAATCGCGCCAAAAGAATACGGTTTTTCGTTGATTTTTATCGTTGAACCACCAACTTTAGGATTGCTTTTCGGTTCCGATTGTGGAAATCCAACATTGAATAAGGTTGCTAAAATTTCCGGACGGTTGTCAATTGGAAACCCAGCTTTTTCCCACTGTTTTTTAACTTGTTTCAAGAAAACAGCAGCATACATATAGGAGTAAAAGTGGTTTCGGAACGAAGTTAAGCGGTCAATTCTTTCTTTTTGAATATCGGAAGTACGGAAATCCAACAGATTTTCATATTCTTTACCCAAATAATATGCGCTCCCGGAATCTTTCAGTAATTGCTCGATTTTTTGTGCGGTATGTTCCTTGATTCCTGTGACGCCGAAAGAAAATTGCGATTCTACGGATAATACTTTCAAGGGCCCTATCCATTTTTTATACGCTTCCCGATTGGAGTTGAACAGGCGAATTTGTTCACCAACGAGACACGAAACAATCAGCCGCGCTTCAACGCCAGTTTGATTAGCAACCGAATCGATCAGCTGTTTGTCCTTTACAACTGCTTCTTTAAATGTTTGCCATTCGAGGATATTCATCCATTCGTAGACACTTTCTTGCTTGTGATTTCGATTTCTGTATTTTTTTGAGTTGCGGTATTTGCGGACCGCTTGGCAGTAGGTTTTATCTTCCTTTAAATTCAAATCCACCGCATCCAGCATGCGCAAAACTTCCGTTTCATTGGCGCTTTTTTGGTAAGCGTGTAAAATATATTCTGCGTTTTTTGGATAATGGTTATTTAAAATCAAAATACGGTGCAGCGCTTCATGCTCTTGGAAAAGGGTCGCCGACGTGTCTTTTTGAAAGGATTGGTTGTATTTATCTTTTATTTCGTCAAAATAGCGGTTATTCGAGTCAACACTGCCGGAATCATTGGTGAAATGAAATTTAATCGCCACATAGGAAGCGCTTAAAAAAAGTCCGATAAGCGCAAAACCAACAAGAAAAGTGTAAAATGGACTTTGAACCACCGACTTCGGAAAAATTGTTTCACAGTTTAAATTTTGAAATTCCGTGCGAAAATACTGAAACAATTCGGCATTTTGATTTTGTCTTACCCACAAAGCAAGGCGTTTTCCCACTGAGAAGCGGAATACTACTAGGGAAGGGGCCGTGATTTTCCTTTCGCATCAAAAAAATTCGAATACAACACTTTATATTCCGTGCAGGAAAAATTGAAATTCCCGAATTCTATTATCTTTGTCTTAAATAAAAAAAGATCATGGCAAATAATTTATTGAAAGGAAAACGAGGAATTATTTTTGGCGCATTGAATAGTCAGTCAATAGCATGGCACATTGCCGAAAAAGCACACGAACAAGGTGCACAATTCGTTTTGACAAATGCTCCAATCGCAATGCGAATGGGGGAGATTAATCAATTGGCGGAAAAGACAGGTTCTAAGATTATTCCTGCAGACGCAACAAATGTGGAAGAACTAGAGAATTTAATTTCTCAGTCCATGGAAATTTTAGGCGGAAAAATTGATTTTATACTCCATTCTATTGGTATGTCGGTGAATGTTAGAAAAGGAAATCATTACACAGACGAAAATTACGATTATACCATGAAAGGATTGGATGTTTCCGCTCTTTCTTTCCATAAAGTAATGCAATCTGCGAAGAAGTTGGACGCAATGAACGAGTGGGGCTCTATTGTAGCTTTGACGTATATTGCAGCGCAACGTGTTTTCCCGGATTACAACGACATGGCGGATAACAAAGCATATTTAGAATCCATCGCACGCAGTTTTGGTTACCATTTTGGTGTAGATAAAAAAGTGCGCGTGAACACCATTTCTCAGTCTCCAACCATGACCACTGCCGGAAGTGGCGTGAAAGGTTTTAGCGAGTTTATAAATTTCTCTGAAAAAATGTCTCCACTTGGAAACGCGGATGCAGCAGCTTGTGCAGATTATTGCATTACCTTATTCTCAGATTTAACACGATACGTTACGATGCAAAATCTTTTCCACGATGGTGGTTTCTCCAACACCGGAGTTACAACTGCCGTAATCGAAAAATTTGCGGAATAAATAAACTAATTTTCTTAACACCGATTTCAGGATGTTTGGGTTTTTCCTGAAATTTTGGAATCGGTTTTTTTTTAGTACTTGATTCAAGTAAAACATAAATCGATACTCAATCATCTGAATTAGATCTCTATAATCATGAAGAAAGTTGCAACCATTCTTACTTTTGTTTTATTAAATGGCCTTTTATTCGCTCAAAAGGATTCCATTCCCAAAGTCCAAAATACGCTAGTAGAAATCTACGATGTAGTCGCAGTTTATCGAGAGCATGTAGACGGACGCGGCGTAACAAGACAGTATACTTCAGAAATGAAAGGTGAAATACTGAATTACGACGGAAGTACCGGCGTGCTTACCTTTAAAGCGAGAGATGGAAAAATGTATTCACTTAAAAGTACAGATTACAAATACTTTGAATACGACAAGGAATTCACTTCGAAAAACAAACAAGTTGTACAATTAGACAGAAAAGATGCCGGATTTGAAATTAATGTAGGTTTAAATGCGGGTTATTTCAAAATCAATCACAACTTTATTGCCGATGATTTTTACATCAATGGTATGAATTCGGGTGCAGATCTTCCAATTTGCTTGAAGCTTGGTGTGGGTAAATACCTGAACAAAAATAGTTTAGTAGGAATTAACGCGGAATATGCTCTAGTTATTGATAATAATAGTTATTTTAACATTGGAACGAGGTATCAATACATGTACAACCCAAGTAAGAATTCGGCGTTTTATTTCCCCATAGAATTAAAATTTAGCAGATACCAATTTAACTCTCAATACCAAACGAGTGATACTACTTTTACTGACAATTCCAGTTGGGAATATCCTACCCAATTGGATACAGAAATAACAACGAACAACATAGAGTTGCACATAGGACAGGGTATTTCCTTTGCTCTAAAAAACAAAAAATCCCTTTCTTTGGAATTGCTGTTGCTTAAGCAGTTTGCGATGCGACAAACATTCAAAAACGAAAGTGTTCTATCACCGGACAGTGAATATGGGATTACAGGATTGAAACTCGCTGCTTGTATGAATTTTTGATAAACAATTGATACAGTAAATTGCTTGAAAAAAATGATTTAATTGGAAAATAAATCCTTAAAAAAAACTTATTTCAAAAAAAATGAATTTATAAAGCAGCCATTTTTTTTTAGAGTTATACAATATTATCCAGTTTTAATCGTTTGTATTTTGTTTTTATAATTTTATCAGATTTATTTTGAAATAATAATAGAAATTTTAGTATTCTACAAATGAGCTTAAATTTCCAGCTGCACCTCTGTTTTGAGCACAGGTAAAAGATATAGTATGAAATCACTTAACATTAAACATGCATTCCTTAATATTTTTCCCCAATTCTAGTCATACCATTAACATGCATTTTTTGCGGTATTTTGTTGTGAAGAGATGTGCGAAATGGAATGGTGTTTTTCGGGGAAATTATGTATTGTCAAGTCTGAAACCGATATAGGAAAATGGATTTTAATCTTTTATAACCCATCACATGACAAATAAGCAATCGATTTAAATTTTTAAAATGGTGATCAGAAACCATTCAAAAAAACGTGGGGAACCGAAAAGCCAAAAGAGTAGGAAATTTAAATGCAAAAAAAAATATTAAACATGAAGCGTAAAATTTTAATAGTAATCGGACTAGTAGTGTTAAATAGTTCGTGCGAGAAAAGTGTGACAGGGGAGTATTCTGGTACAGCATCCGTTACCGAAGGTTTAGCTTCAACAACTACGGAAAACTTATATTCAAGTGGTCTTAGAGTTGCCGGACTTGGCTCAATAACGGCAAGTGATGGAACAGTTTGGACAGTCCCTTCAGAAGTGAATTTTACTAACGCAAGTTTTCCAACAGCGTCTGATTTGTACAATCCTGATGGAAATAAATACGAAAATAGTGCTGCTGCCCTTGCAGCTTTTGATCCATCAAAAATTGTTGAAATTGACCCAGCAGGCGAGGTTATTACTGGTTATATATTTGCCGACAATTATTTTGAACTTTATATAAATGGTGTTGCCGTTGGTAAAGACGCAATACCATTTACGGATTTTAATTCACACATTGTAAAATTTAAAGTTTCAATGCCATTTACTATTGCCATGAAACTTGTTGACTGGGAAGAAAGATTGGGTTTAGGCTGTGAAAAAAATAATTTAAAAAAATACCATCCAGGGGATGGCGGTATGGTTGCCGTTTTTAAAAATGAGGCAGGAAACGTAGTTTGTAAAACCGATGCAGATTGGAAAGCGCAAACATTTTACATTGCACCAATAAAGGATTATGGTTGTATTACAGAAAATGGTACAACAAGAAATTCTTCAGACTGCAATACAACGGATGTTAGAAATGGAGCCGGTTATGCTGCTTTGCATTGGAAAGTACCTGTTGATTGGATGAATGAGAATTTTGACCACTCTTCATGGCCTAATGCCTCGACGTATAGTAATTCTACAATTGGTATTGACGGCAAAAGTGCTTTTACCAATTTCACCAATATTTTTGATGATTCTAATAATGACGCACAATTTATATGGTCAACTAATGTGATATTAGACAATGAAGTTATTGTAAGAAAAATCGTGCAATAACAATCAAAAGAAAGTTAAAATTGCATGTGTAAATCAATGCAGTGACTATTGTATCCGCTTTCAGTAATTCAAATAAATTGGCGGTTCGGTGAGTAAACGAAGTTTTTAGCTTCGTTTACTTTTCTAAGGCGGCAGAAAGCTACCGTTTCTGAAATTGGCAGTTTCTTGGAGCTAGAAACGTTAATCTTCAAGCCTTGCGAATTATGCTTCGAAAACAATTTATCCCAGAAAGGGAGATTTTGAGTAAATTCGCTAATAATCTAACAATATGAATATTAAACTCACCTAATGAACAAATTTATACTTTACCTCCTTTTTACTTTATTCATTCATTCATTTTTCTATAGCCAAGATTCTATAAATTCAATTGTTAGTAGTAAGTTTAATTTGGATTTTTCAATTGGAATTAGAACCACGACAGCTGCAAATACAGCCAATTTAAGATCCATTAACAGATCTATCCATTATTTAATCGATGATCGTATAGCATGGATGAAGCGACGAGATAAGAAACAAGTATTTCTTAAAGCAACTAGTCGATTTCTCAGATACGCCGCTATTGACAGGCAAATCTCTTTTAATATAATGCTGTATAACCATGAAGTTTTTGGACATGCCGCAAGTTTAAATGATTTAAACTTCACCTTTTCTGCCTATTATCAACCGATATATTTTTACCTAACAAGGAAATACACGAAAAAATTTATCTCTATTTTCCTTAATTTCGACAAAGCTAATTATCAAAAAGTAGGCTTTGCGACTGTCTTTTCCAAAATTAATTCAAATTACAATTACCATCCAACGCAATACATGAGTATAGCAGCCTCTGGTGTAATGGCTGAGAACTTATATCATATTGATTGTCAGGAACAATGGGTGAAAAATAACACAATACCTTATTCTGATGCAACTGCTTACATCGAAACTTCGATTGATAATTTTCGGTATATACTAGCTGGAGATGAATATGGCTATGGAGGAGATATGGGAAATTATCTATTTCACTTGAATATGTTTTATAACCCATCTATCTTCAATAATGGCAACTACATATATGAAAGTGTTGTGCCGCTTATTGGTGAAAAATTCAAGATAAAATCGAGTGATTTTCATCGAGCAAATTACCTTACAGCTTTTTCTGATCCGAATTTTTACTTTAGTTTATTCTCGATAGGTAATTACATAATAAGGGGAGAAAGTTACACAAGACTCCCATTATTAAGATTAGGAAAAGTGAAATTTATGCCCGCCATTTCCTTGGTTTTGGCTCCATTTGGTCTCGAATACAATCTGCGAACACCGCTGGTATTTCCCAATAAAAAAATGCATTTGCAATTTAGATATGGGGAAGCATACGGCAGAAATTACTTCGGTTTAGGGCTAAAACTTTCAAATCTTGTTTGTAAGAAAGATTTTGTTTTATCTCCCCATTTCGAAGTTTTTTCGCAACCTAAGATGTACTTTGGTAACTCAAAATCTAGTAACGAACCGTATCAAAAAATAGGAGGGAACGGTTTTATTGCTGATGTCTTAATTGAAAAAAAAATCCCTTCTAGCCCTCTGTATTTGAGTGCTCGTATTGGGTACAAAACAGCTGGATTCGTTTTGGGAGAAAGCTTAAAGGCAACACCAATAATTCAATTTGGTTTTGGAACTGAACTTACTACTTTAAGAAAAAACAAATTATAAGTCAATCCTATATTCTTTCTACTTTGCATTGTCAGTTCATTTTTTACTGCAATAATCCAATAAACGTAAGTTTTCTCTGAACGCAAATCTCCAAATCCCCAAACCAAAACCCATCCTTCCAACTCAACCTCTCCCATTTCCATTTTTCCTTCCAGAAAAAGCAACTTTCCCATTCTTTTTTAAAACGTGTAGTCTGTATTTTTTTCTGGTCAATCGATGGATTGTTTTAGTTGTCAATTGTCCGGAGAAAATAGCATGTTGAAAATTAGCACTTTCCGCGAGCGGGGAATCAAGGGTTTTTACAATTTTTTTTTCCTCTTCGATGGTATATTTTGCCTCAAGTAAGTTTAAATTTTTATCGCGAATGAAAAATTTTGGATCCCGCGATTCATAGAAATAAATCGAGCCATTTGCGCGCTTTTCAAGAACCACAATTTCCCAATTTGGATTTTCATCTTGGTAATTAAAAATGTATAATTTTCCAGATGCATAAAGTTTTGTTGAGTCCGAAAGAAGCGTCGTTTCTGTTTTTACAGTATCCACCTTTTGAAGGGAATCTTTCACAACTTTAAAATAGCGATAGCCTCCTTTTTCTATCGTTAGCCATTCTGTAATGACTTCCTTTGCGGATTCTTTTTCGTCGATTTTCCATTTTCCGTGCAATTCCTTCGGAACTTCGGATAAAAGCGTGCCGCCGCCAGCTTGTGCTTCCGTGAAATAAATATGGGAACAAGACGACAAGAAAAAAATAGCTACAACAAGATAAGGTAAAGATTTCATGAGTTTTTTTTAGGGATGAATAGGAATCAAATGTAGATTTTCTTTCTACACGAGCAACGTTAAAAATCCCTAAAACAATTAGTTATTCGTTAAGAATAAAGCATTTACAAAAAACAATTTTCCATTTTCCCAGAAACCTCTAAAAAGCGGATTGTCCACCATATAGATTACAGCGCCATTTCCCATGTTTTCTTGCCCAAAAACGAGTGTTTTCGGCTGTTTCTTGAGCGCTTCGTTACCTGCAAAACCGGCAATCAATTCAGGATTTTCAGGAAGATACACCACATTAGATCCTTTTTCCAACCATTCATACGCATTTGCGCTAAGTTTCAGCGTGAAATAAGTATCGGAGTAGCCGAATGCTAAAGGATGCGATGCTTCTATTTTGCATTTGAAGATTGCACCTGTAATCGTGTTTTTAATTTCTTCGCGTTCCTGTTGGCTATATTTTATGTGCGCATGCTCATGCCGATCCACCGTTTCAGCATCTTTCACTTTTTCGTCCTTCACTTTTAATCCAAAGCCATTTTCAGACGTAAAGTGGGAAACAGCTTCTCCAATTGCAATTAATTTGCCGCCTGCAGAAATCCATTTCTTTAGTTCATCCAAGGTTTCGACTTCTGAAAAATGGCTATACCAACCTTCTGGAACAATTAATACATCAAAATTCTGTAAGGAGGAAAGTGAAAAATCGTTGAGATCAACCATGGTTATTGGATAGTTCAATTGTTTTTCAAAGAAATGCCAGATTTCTCCCGTGTTTAAAGACGAAGTTGCACTTCCGCCAAGTAATGCAATGCGTTGTTTTTTAATCAGTTTAACACTGGAAGCACCGAAATCACTACCAGATTCAACCAATCCAGTTGCGGTTGCCGTTATAGGAATCTGCATCGCATTAGCTAGATTTACGAGTTCCGAGTCGTAGTTGGAAGTATTGTCGCCGCGCGTGACAATTAGCGTTCCACGGTCGTACGTTTTTCCTTGCTGCACAAATGCATTTTCTGCAAAACGCACCCGAATTCCCTTTTGCAACAACGCAGTTAAAAACTGTGCGTCTTTCATGCTGTTCCAATCGGCCAAATAGGCATACGCGCCAGGTAAAATAGTATTCTTTACCGCACTAACTTTTTCTGCATTTCCTTCTACCAAGGTTTCTGAAGCAATTGCATCCAATCCGTAAGCGTATGGCAACGACCACGCAGTGATATCGTACGTTAGGGAATCCACCAATTTTGTTTTTGGTTCAAATAATACATTTACCAAGGTTCCTTTCACCTGATTTGTGGAAATTACCAAATGATTTTCACTTGTTTTCATGCTTCCTTTGGCGTTTTTTCGGTAATCGAATCCTTTAACCGTGCCGCCATTTCCGAAAGAATAGTCGATTTTATGCGCATCCAATAATTTTCGAAGTGCAGTGAGATTATCTGTATTTCCGCCAACCACAAAGCTTTTGTACGTGTAATTCTTAGAGGTGGAAAATTGCTGAAATTCAGCGATTAGTTTCGTCGCTTGCTGCGTTGCATATTCCACGGTTGAAATTCCAGCAATATGGTGGTGTTGAACACGATCCGTCAAGGTCAGCGTATCGCCATCGTTGTTTAAAACGCCCAATCCGCCGCGACCGCTTCCGCCTTGTTCATAGGTCATTCCAACAGCGCCATTGTACGTTGGATAGGTATCGCCGTAACTTGGATACAACAAATCAAAGATTTCACGGGTAAAATAAAACCATCCGTTTTTGTCAAAGTATTTCGCATTGTTGCGCCCAATTCCATTTTGAAATTCGCGCTGCCAATCCGTTATTACTTCGTGGTAAGGTTCTGCTGCGGGCGCAAAATAATAAGGTTCGTTGATTCCTTGTTCGTGAAAATCCACGTGCACATGCGGTAACCAAAGATTATATTGCGCAATGCGTTGTTGCGATTCAATTTGCGTAAGCCACGCCCAATCTCTGTTTAAGTCAAAAAGATAATGATTTGGACGTCCGCTCGGCCAAGGTTCGTTGTGTTCAATACTAATTGTCTGAAGATTTGGCTGATTATTGGTGAATTGATTGTACCAATTTACATAGCGATCGCGTCCATCCGGATTGATGCATGGATCGAGAATCACCAACGTGTTTTTTAGCCATTCTTGCTTTTGTGTAATTAATTCAAACGCC
>JBEDAD010000216.1:0-7149 GCA_041177985.1 Bacteroidota bacterium
TTCTCGCGCTGCTTTTCATCGTGTCAGAAATGCTTGTTTTAAAATTTTGGAAATAAACTTATTGAACGAACAATGAAAATTCTTATAAAAAAAGCTACTGTTCTAGATCCGTCCTCCGACTTTAACGGGAAGGTAATGGACATCTTAATCGTTGATGGCAAGATCGATGCTATATCAAGCAATATAGAAGAAACGGAAGCAAAAGAAATAGTTGGCGAAAATTTAATTGTTACGCAAGGTTGGGTCGATTTAAAAGCACATTTTTGCGATCCGGGAGAAGAACACAAAGAAACGATTGATTCTGGTTTGGATGCCGCTGCATTTGGCGGATATACGCATGTTGCCGTTCTTCCGAGCACGCAGCCGGTTGTAGATGGGAAAAGTCAAATTGAATACCTGTTGCGAAAAGCAGAAAATCATGCGACTAGCATTCATCCAATTGGTGCGATAACAGAAAAAATGAAGGGCGAAAATCTTGCCGAAATGTATGACATGTACCAACATGGCGTGAGACTTTTCTCCGATGATTTAGTTCCGTTAAATTCCGGAATCCTATACAGAGCGTTACTTTACTCCAAAAATTTTAATGGAAAAATTATTGTTTTCTCCCGCGATTATTCCCTTGCCGGTAATGGAATGGTAAATGAAGGCGAAGCGTCCACTAAAACGGGTTTAAAAGCAGACCCAACAATTGCTGAAATAATTCAAATTGAACGGAATTTACGTTTGGCAGAATATACGGATGGAACAATTCATTTTACCGGAATTTCATGCGCTGAAGGAGTTGATTTGATTCGTAGAGCAAAATCCCAAGGTAAAAAAGTAACGGCTGATGTGCACGTGTTAAATCTAATTTATTCGGAAACTGCCGTCCTAGGATTTGATTCCAACTTCAAAATTATGCCACCATTGCGAAGAGAATCCGATCGAATTGCGCTATGGGAAGGTTTGAAAGATGGAACAATTGATACCATCGTTTCCGATCACCGACCGTACGATAAAGAAGAAAAAGATGTGGAATTTGACAATGCTTCGTTTGGTTGCATCAACCTACAAACGGTTTTTTCCGCATTGGCAACCTGCAAAGAATTCGATTTAAATTTGGTATTGAAAGCACTTTCCATTCAAGCAAGAGCAATAGCTGAGATACCTGAAAACCCAATTCAAATAGGGAATAAAGCAGATTTAACGCTACTTTCGCCGGACGAAAAATGGGTATTTACAAAAGATAAAATTATTTCACAAACCGAGAATTCGCCATTCCTTGGAAAAGAATTGAAAGGATCGATTGTGGGAATAATTAATAACGGTAATTTAGCGTGCAGAGAATAAATAAAATGCCCAAGAAAAAATCATTTATCCAACAGTTCTGGAAAGAGAAAAAGATGGTCGGTGCCATGGCGCCAAGTTCCCGTTTTCTAGCAGAAAAAATGCTTGAAAACATCGATTTTCAATCCGCACATGTTCTCATTGAATTAGGTCCTGGAACAGGGGTTTTTACAGACAAGATTTTGAAAAAAATGCGTCCGGATGCTAAGTTGCTCGTTTTCGAATTGAACGACAATTTTTATGCTGCGCTGAAAAAAAGAATCACCGATTCACGCGTAATCCTTATACATGATTCGGCAGAAAAGATTGAAAAATACCTGACGGAAAATAATTTAATGGAAGCGGATGTTGTCCTTTCTTCATTGCCACTGGCGAATTTCCCAAGTGAGTTGAGAGATGCAATTCTTCAGGTTTCTCATAAAACTTTAAAAGATTCCGGCGTTTATATTCAATTCCAATATTCCCTGCAATCCAAAAAGCACATTCAAAAGGTTTTCCCGCATATTTCCATCAAATTTACACCCTTCAATTTTCCCCCAGCATTTGTGTACACGTGCAAAAAGTAAGCATGCATTTTCGGTATTTCCTGTTGCATAAACCATACGGCTATTTATGTCAATTCACTGGCGAAAAGACAGATCTTTTATTGGGTGATCTATACGAATTTCCAAAAGATGTTTATTCTATCGGGAGGTTGGATAAAGACAGTGAAGGACTTTTGTTGCTTTCCGATGATAAAGACTTCAAAACGAAGCTGATTGATCCAAAAAACAAACATTCTAAAAGCTATTGTGTACAAGTTGAAGGCGAAATAACGCCGGAAGCAATTCGGGAATTAGAAAACGGCACGTTGGTCATCCAGCACAACGGAAAGAAACACAAAGTAGAAAAAGCAAGATGCAGAAAGATTGAAAATCCTGTTTTTGCCGATCGCGTCCCTCCTATTCGTTTTCGGGAAAAAATTCCGACTTCGTGGATTGAATTAACGCTGACGGAAGGAAAAAATCGACAAGTGCGCAAAATGACCGCTGCGGTAGGTTTTCCAACTTTGCGCTTAATTCGGGTGAAAATTGGAAAATTAGAATTGGGAGAATTGAAAAGCGGCGATGTTCTTGAACTCACAAAAAAGGAGGCGGATTTAGCTTTTGTAAGTTGAAATCACGTTAGCGCAATTCCATTTATTTCTCCTTCAGCCCTTTTAAATCGCTATTTTATACCGATCAATAAGTGCGCAAAACTTTGGTGCTATTTTTGAATACCTTCATGGAAACAAAACGAAAAAACGCCATGAAAACAAAAATTGACATCCGAAAAATACTTCAAGAGCGACTTTTAAACAAAAAGAAATTCAAAACCTTTGACGAAGGATTACTGCATCTGGGCGTGAAAATTAAACCAAAACAGGATTAATTCGCTTGTATCACATATCGAAACCACCATCTCCGCCGCCGCCTTTGTTTTTATTGGAAATTTCCATCTTTCCGAATTTGTAAGAAAACGTAACAAAGACTTTTCGTGTTAACCACTTGAAAGATCCGTTCTGATCAATTCCAGGTTGCGAAACTGTCATGTAAAAACCTTGTTTGTTCAAAATATCCGAAACGCGCATTCCTACCGTCCATTTTCCATCTTTAAACGATTTATCCGCAGAAATATCAATCGGTCCTTTCCGTTGCGCTTTTCCTTGAACCGTAAATCTTGGCGCATTATACGCTGCGTTAACCTGAATAGATGCTGTTCGATTCCAAAATTCTACCGTTCCAGAATATTTCATGTTCCAGTTAAAACCGCTTCTATTCCAATTCGCTGCTTGATTATCGTCAATATATTGCATATAATTGGCATTGGCCGATACCGTATTTCGCCACCATTTATATGGTTTGTACACTAAAACAAATTCGGTTCCAATACTGCGACTTTCGTCGATATTCGAATAGGTTATGGCCGAAGTATTGTTGTCGTAAAATTCTTTGATTCGGGTAATTACACCTGTCGTCTGGCGGTAAAACACACTTGCTGTAACCGTCAATTTTTTAAACTCGTTGGAATATCCCAAATCATACGAATTGATGTATTCCGGCTGCAAATATGGATTTCCTCGTTGTAAATTGTATGGATCGGCGTAACTGGTAAATGGATTTAGATTGGAGGAATTTGCGCGGTTGATTCTACGCGAGTAACTCAAACTAATTTCCGACTTTGGCGTCAAACTATAGCGAATGTGTGCCGATGGAAAAAGATTAAAATAAGCGTTGACAATTCGATTCGAATCCGAAATTAAATTTGGAATTTGGTACGCTTGTTCTGCGCGTAAACCTCCTTGGTACTTAAACTTTCCACGTTGTTGACCAAAAATGGAATACGCACTAAAAATCTTTTCATCGTATGCATAATTAAAATTGGAAAGCGTGTCTTCGAAGAAATTACCTTGCAGCGTATCGAAAGTTTCAGAATAAGTATCCACGGATTGTCGGCGAATTATTGCCTTTGCGCCCATTTCCATTCTACTTTTAATCTTTGGAAATAAATAAGTAAAATCCAATTGTGCCGTTGTAATATTATTTTTTTCAGTGTTAAATAACTGTTGTTGAATTGGCTGCGCTGTGCTTATATCCGTATCGTTTACGTAAAACATTTGCTTGTAAAAACCCTTTATATCTTCCTTACCCATGGATTGGTTCAAATCCACCATTACATTTCCTCGATCGTCTTTCAAATCGTATTTGTAATTTACGTTGAAATCAAAGTTTTGCTGGCTCGTTGGATCGTCGGAATCTCTTCTCCACATTGCTAAACGGTTAGAATCCGCATCGGACGTTTCATTCATTTGCTCTCCGGTTCTATTCCGCACGCCAACATTTCCGGTCATTGAAAATCCGATAACATTTCGTGCTTTCAAATAAAAATCGGAGCCCACTCGGAAGGTTTGTCCAGAATTCAAATCTGTTCCTTTGCGCTTTTGCTCTATGATAAAAACACTGTCGCTATTAAATGTTTGTTCCGTATACGAATAATTATTGCGATAGCCTTCCATTCTTCGTGCCGAATAACTACCGTACACATTCAATTTTGAATTGCGGTAACTCAAGGAAGCAGAACCATCAAATACATTTCCACCCGTTAAATCTCCCGAACCAATATTTCCAGTAACCAAGCCGTTAAATCCGCGTAATTTATTCTTTTTCAAAACGATATTGATTATCCCGGAAGTTCCATCCGGATCGTACTTTGCAGAAGGATTTGTAACCACTTCAATTCGTTCTATTGAACCCGCAGGAAGCGCATCCAGTAGCGATTTTCCGTTTGAACCGGAAAGGGAACTTGGACGACCATCGATTAGAATTGTAACCGTTCCGTCTCCGCGCAGCATCACTCGGCCGTCTTGATCCACTTCAACGGAAGGAACATTATTCAAAACATCGTTTGCTGTGCCGCCTTTAACCGAAAGATCTTCCCCAACATTGTACACTTTTTTGTCAATTCCAGCCTTCAAAACATCTAAACTTCCTACTACTTTAACTTCTTCGAGGTTTAATGCAGCATCGATTTCCATTTTAAGCGTTCCAAGGTTTACTATTTTCATTCCAGCCGTTATTGAAATGTCTTCAATTTGCTTGGTGGTATATCCCGAGAAAGTGAGCTTTGCATAGTAATTTCCGTAAGGCAGCTGCTCGAGTGTGAATTTCCCTTCCGCATCTGTGAAAATTCCAGCTACAACAGCGGAATCCTGTATGGAAAAAAGCCGGAAAGAAACATAATCAAGCGGTTTTTGGGACGTTTTATCGATTACTTTTCCTGCAACAACGCCATCTGCAGCACTTTTAATTGGATTCTGTGCACTACTCGCTAATGTAATAAAAATTCCTATGATACTCGTGAAAATCCCTTGCATGTATGTGTGAATTTAATAATCTGATTTGATGGTTCGCAAAATGAAATAAGAAAGTATACTCGTTCCAACAGCTATATATCCAATTAGTTCAAAGTTAAAATATTTTCCGGTAGCATCCTGCGTTAAAATCCAGCTTCCTAACAAAACGGCAATCGCGCTGGCTAATTGTTGCAAAGCGGAACGAATACTCATGAATCCGCCACGTTCGAATGGTGCAGCCGTACTCAAAACAAGTGCCGTTCCCGGAATATTCCTGCCTCCTGCGAAAATGAAAAATCCCGAAGTTGTAATTAAAACCAATGGCATTGGGTTTTCACCCATACTTGTGATGAATAGAATCGGAATACAGGATAAAGTCATCATAATCACAAATATTTTCAATTGGCCGAAACGATCAGATAAATACCCGATAAACGGATTCGTTACGAAAGTCAAAATTCCACCGAAAAAATACATCCACACTAATTCTTTCTTTTCGAAGCCAATATTATGTTCCACATAATCCGCTAAATATGGAATAATAGCAAACTGACCAAACAAGAGTAAACAAGAAAACAATAATGCCTTGAGTTGGTTTTTATTCTTTGGAATTCTACTCAGAATATTCCAGGACTTCACCGTTTTTGCCTTTTCCAAATGGCCACTCATTGACGGCATCACTAGAATTATAAGCACAAACGCGATAGCAGATAAACCAACAATGAAGAAAAATGGCATGTGCCAATTCCAATTCAAACCAAGAAAAAGTCCTAAAGGAATTCCCAATGCTGCGGCAGTTGAAAATCCTGCCATTACAATACCAGTTGCTTTTCCCCTGTGGGCAATTGGAATTAAATCGCCAACAATTGCCAATACGACAGCACTGATGATACCGCCAAAAAACCCTGCAAAAATACGTGCGAAGATTAAGAATTCATACGTATCTGCAATTCCACAAAGAAACGTTCCAACAATAAAAAGGGCATAAAACACCGTTAAAAATCGTTTACGATCGAACTTATCAATAACAAAAATGCTTAAAATTCCAGAAATAAATGCGCTGAACAAATAACTGGAAATTGCCACTCCCCAGGCATTATCTGTCATGTGAAGATCTGCTTTGATTGTAGAAGCCAATGGCATTAAAATCATAGATTCAATGATGTTGGTAAAGATAACAATGGCTAGAATTACCATCCAACCAACTTGTTTTTTTGTCATTTTGTTCTTTTTAAATTATTTTGGAAATACTGTACTATCGGGTAATTGTAGGGTTTACTCGTCTTTATAAAAACGTGTTTCGCTTATTCAAAGTTCAACCTTACCTTGTCGAGTAAATCGCTTAATGTATTTGAATCATCGTCGGAAAGCCCTATATTATTTAAAGATGTACCCAAACCATTTTCATCGATTTCGGAAAGTAATTTCAATCCGTTTTCTGTAATTTTAACATACACCACGCGCCGATCTTCTTTGCAACGGCTTCTAACAATTAATCCTTTATCGATCAATTTGTCCATTAAACGTGTTGTATTTGGTGATTTTTCAACCATTCTTTCTTTTACCGTGTTGACATTGATTTCTCCTTTGGCGCCTCGTAAAATCCTCAAAATATTGAACTGTGGCATCGTAAGAGCGTATTTCGCCATGAAATGTGTTTGAAAATTACCCAGAAAATTTGCTGTAAATCGAATATTTACGATTGCTTTTTGCTGTGGCGAAGTGAATTTGGATTGGATGGCATCATCAATTTTCATGGCATAAAGATAGTTACCATGGTATTAAATTCAAAGGAAAATATTTTATTAAATTTTTAAGCAAGTTTTAAAACGCTAAACGGTTTGTAGCGAAACTATTTTCGTGAAATTACACAAAATAAAAATTTATATTTAAAGCCACTTCATCTCAAAATCCTCCAAAATTGGGGTTTCCTCAAATTGAATTTTTAT
>JBEDAD010000217.1:0-3288 GCA_041177985.1 Bacteroidota bacterium
CCATCAATTTGACGGTTAATAGGAATCATATTCAGGCTTTTCAAAAGCTTCCGTTTTAATGGTGAATTAAAAAAAGTTCCTTTTGCCATAAAATAAATTGGCTGCGGACAAACATTTCCAATTATCCATGCATCCATTAGCGTATTTGGATGGTTTGCAATAATAATCATCGGACCATCGTGGTCGAGAAATTTTCCATTCTTTACTTTTATTTCCTTGTAGTACAGACGAATTCCAATCCCAACAATAACTTTTAAAATACGGTATAACATTCTCAAAGATAAGATACAAAATGAAATAATCGAACCCAGGTTTTTATTGCTTTGGGTTTAAATCCGCTATTTTATTCCAAAAACATAGAATCATTTCCTAACTTCGTACTATGAATAATTTTCCAGTTTCGTATTTAAACAGTAACGATGGAAGCGGAATTCTTGCCTTCGGGGAAGGAGAACGTTTTGTTATGGATGAAAATGCGAAATTGCAAGATCTACAGCAGTTTATTGACCAACATGCTGGAAAATACATTTTTGGTTATCTTTCTTACGATTTAAAGGAGCAAATTCACCATATTCCTTCCAAAAATCCGGATCATTTGAAATTTCCGGAAGCCTATTTTTGGGTTCCGAAGCATGTTGTAAGATTGCACAATGAAAATATCGCGTTTTTGCAAGGTCCTAAAGATAGCGAATGTTACAATTTTATAAATACATTTTTAGAAGAAGAAACGGATCAAAATTTCCACCATAACGCCACGCAATTTACACCACGAATTTCAAAGGAAGCCTATATTCAAAAGGTAATTCAGTTGAAAGAACATATTCAATTGGGGGATATTTACGAAATAAATTTTTGCCAGGAATTTTATGCGGAAAATGTTGAACTGAATTTCCATTTGGACACCTATTTTAAGCTAAATGCAATCACAAAAGCACCATTTTCCAGTTATCTGAAATGGGATGAATTTGCGGTTTTTTGCGGCAGTCCGGAACGTTTTTTGCGGAAAAGAGGAAATAAATTAAACTCCCAACCAATCAAAGGAACTGCGCCAAGAAGTAAGGATAAAAAAGAGGACGATTTATGGAAGCAAGCATTAGAAAACGATCCTAAAGAACGTGCGGAAAATGTAATGATTGTAGATCTAGTTCGAAACGATTTATCTAGAATTGCTGTGAAGGATTCCGTTAAAGTAGACGAATTATGCGCTATTTATTCCTTCGAAACGGTTCACCAGATGATTTCAAGTATTTCGTGTGAAATAAGCGAGAATGTATCCTTCACAGATGTTTTAAAGGCAACATTTCCAATGGGCTCCATGACTGGTGCTCCGAAAATACGTGCGATGGAATTAATTGAAACACATGAATCGTTTAAACGCGGATTATATTCCGGTTCTATTGGTTATATTTCGCCAAATGGCGACTTTGATTTTAACGTTGTAATTCGAACTTTACTTTATAACAATATCGAAAAGTACCTTTCCTGCTCCGTTGGTGGCGCAATTACGATCCAATCGGATCCAGAAAAGGAATACGCCGAATGCATGTTCAAAGTGAAACGGATTTTAGATGGAATGAATGCGTAACCTGGAAACGTATATTTGTTCCTCCTTGCCAAATAATCCTGCAATGGAGTATTTTGTTGCGTGTAGTGGTGGAGTTGATTCTATGGTTTTACTGCATGTTTTACAGAAAAATGCTTATGCTGTTTCTGCTTTGCACGTAAACTATCAATTGCGTGGATTGGATTCAGAAAACGACCAGAAATTGATAGAAACTACCTGCAAAAGATATGGAATTCCTTTTCATATTAAACGAACTGATTTACACAAAGAACTAGAAGAAAAAGGAGGGAATTTACAGGAAGAGGCGCGAAAGGAACGGTATGCATTTTTTGAGGGTTTTACAAAAACTTCGGATTCCAAAATAGTTTTGGGTCACCATGCAGATGATCAAGTAGAAACGTTCTTTTTAAATCTCGCACGAGATGCTGGAATTATGGGTTTGGCGGGAATGTTAGAAGTAAACCAATGCTATTTGCGACCGCTTTTACCTTTTTTTAAAGCCGAAATTCACGCCTATGCAAAAGAAAACGGGGTAGTCTGGCGAGAGGATATTTCCAATGAAAGTAATAAATACCAGCGCAATAAGCTAAGAAATGTTTTCCTTCCAACTGTAAAAGAAGTTATACCGGATGTGTCCGAAAGTGTGCTCCTTCTCGTGCGGGTTTTTCAGGAAAGTCAGCTTGAGTTGGAAAGAATTGTCACCCCGATTCACCATGAAATTGTAAAGAATTCAACCCTTTCACTAAAAGATTTTTCTGGGCTTTCGAAGGAAGAATTGCTAGAACTTCTGCGACAATTAGGGATTCCATTGCGCATGTTTTCAGAAGTATTAAAAATCCAACATTCAGAAAAAGGACACCGTTTGAACCTTTCTAATAATTTGTATACGTGCATCATTCGAGAAGCGGATTATTTCTATTTTCAAAGAAGTAATACCAATAGGCAACAACCAATTTTGAACATCGAAAAAGTGGATTTTTTGCCGAATAAATTCACAAAAGACGCTCTTTTTATTAATCCAATTGCAGTAGAAGGGGAGCTTCAACTTCGAAAGTGGGAAATTGGCGACCGAATGCGACCGATTGGTGCAGGCGGTTCAAAACTGATTTCAGATATTCTAAGTGATGCAAAAGTGCCTAATCATTTGCGAAAAGATCAATTTGTTGTGCACGACGACCGACAAATTTTCTGGTGTGTTGGTTTTGCAATTGGAGGTTTTCGACCAACTGAAAAGGAATTAATTCTTAAGATTACACTGCACTTCGAAGGATAGTTGGAACTTCTTCAGAAAATAAAAATAATAACTATTATATCTTTAATTTTACAAGATGAATATCCCATTTCCGGCAGCATTTGCAAAACGCGTAACAAACGATCCATTTCTTGGAAAAGAGTTACTCGATGCACTCGATGCAAAGCCACCAGTTTCTATACGATTTCATCCTACAAAGCAAGCTTCTGCATTGGAAATTGCTTCTTCCGTAGATTGGTGCGAAAGCGCGTTTTATTTGAAAGAACGTCCATCGTTTACCTTGGATCCATTGTTTCATGCAGGTTCCTATTATCCGCAGGAAGCGGGCTCTATGGTTTTGTCAACTGTTTTAAACGCTTTGAATCTTCCGGAGAATCCTAGAATTTTAGATTTGTGTGCCGCGCCAGGTGGGAAAAGTACCTTAATTGCATCATTTTTAAAGAATGAAGGACTTTTGGTCAGTAATGAAGTA
>JBEDAD010000218.1:0-2652 GCA_041177985.1 Bacteroidota bacterium
TCCAAAAAATATCCGGTATGTCAGAAGAAGAATATAAAACATTTATGTTCTCTGAAATAAAATTAAAATACCCAACAGCCCAGCTTTCGCCTTCTGGATTGGTTTATATTATTGAGAATCCTGGTCAAGGAGTAAAACCAGCAAAAGGTTCGAGTATGTCTGTTCACTACCGTGGAACATTCAGATTGGATGGAAAGCAATTTGACGCATCTTACGACAGAGGTCAACCAATGGATTTTAAATACATTGAAAACAGAATGATCCCTGGTTTTGAGGAAGGTTTGGGAATGTTAGCTAAGGGCGGAAAAGCGAAATTCATTATTCCATATTTCCAAGCGTATGGAAAAGATGGACGACCTGGAGCAATTCCTCCATACTCAGATTTAGTTTTTGACGTGGAAATAATGAATGTTGGCGATAGCCACGAAGGACATAATCATGGTGAAAATGGAGATGGTGATCACTAAAATTACCACTAATAAGTTACTTATTTAATTAGGAAAAAGAGATTTACTTATGTGAATCTCTTTTTTTTATGGCTGATTACAGACTCCCGCTTTCCCTAATCTAAAGGCTAATGAAGCACCAAAAAATGCATACCAATCTTTCGTAGCGGAAGTACCTCTTTTTCCATATCGGGAACCGTCAAGGCTCCTGTTGGATAATTGAGCTGCTAGTGGCCCATTTTCCGCTGCTAAGTCTTCTAAATCCAAATAAGAATCGCTTCCTACATCGTCCAAATAATCGGTAAATGTTTTTCGTATACCATATTCAATGTTGAAAGAAGCTTTGCTACCAAGTGCAACTTTGAATCCGAAACCCAAAGGAACCGTTAATTGCGTCAATCCATATTGTCCCTTTGAAGAAAGACTGCTGCCCTGCCCTTCCGTACCCAAAGATTGAAGCTCAATTAAATCACCATTCAATTCTGTCATTGGTTTCATTTGAAACAAACCTATTTCTGCAAGAATATATGCCGTTCCTTTGTAGCGATTGTGTCCCAATTGAAATGGAAAATAATTAAATTCTACACCACCGGCCACTTCAATAATTCTAGACTGAAAACTTAAATTTCGATTGACAAAAATATCTTTTTTGGAATCTTTATCCGCAGCTTCAACGTTTCCGTAGGATACATTACCCCGAATACTCAAACGCGAGTGCGCATTGTAACGATAAATTAAGCCCGCTGCTGTTTTCGTATTGTAAAAATGTTTGAATTGGTTTAAATCTCCAATATAATAGGATCCACCAACCATAAAACCAAGTTCTGATTTATACCTTGGATTCGAACTTTGCGAAAAAAGGAGGCTTGGAAAAATTAAAAGAATTAAAAGAAATTTCAACATTGCAATTGCATTTAGGAAGGAAAACGCCAATTTACAAAGAAAATTATGTGTTTCCTGACTATTTTATTTAAAAATTTGATTCAACTTGTGGAATATCTGCTGTAGCAATTTTTGCAGACAATAAACACAAAGGAATTCCACCGCCAGGATGCACGCTGCCGCCAACAAAATATAAACCCTTTACTTTTGAAAAATTTGGATGTCTAAAAAATGCTGCCATTCGATTATTTGAACTAGCGCCATAAAGAGCACCAGAATGGCTAGAAGTTCTTTCCTCAATTCGAATTGGATCAAGATAATCCTCTTCTTCAATTAGGGATTCAATATCCGTTGCTAATAGCTTCGATAATTTTTTTAGGATACTTGCTCGAATCGATACACGTAATTCCTCCCAATTTTGACCTGAATTACTCGGGACATTCACCATAACAAACCAATTCTCAGCGTTTTCAGGTGCGTCTTCTTTTACATACTTTGAACTTACATGAATATAAACAGTTGGGTCTTCTGATACGGAATAATTTTGGAAAATATGTTCAAATTCCGTTTTATAATCTGCTGAAAAGAAAATATTGTGTAAATCTAGCTGTTGGAATTGTTTTTTAATTCCCCAATAAAAAATCATGGCGGAACTAGAAGGTTCTTGTTCCAAGGTTGCCTTTTTTGCTTTGGTATTCTTCAATAGAAATTTGTAAGCTGGTTTCACATCGGAATTACAGATTACGATATCCGCAGCAATGAATTGGTCATTTACTTTGATTCCAGATAGTAAGGAATTATTTTCAACTATTTCTGTGACTTTGGAATTGTAATGAAAAACCACACCCAATTCTTCCGCTAATTGCACCAAACTTGTTGTAATAGAATGCATTCCTTTTTTTGGAAAAAAACTACCAATTCCATGTTCCAAATGTGGAATTATATTCAGAATCCCAGGAGCTTGGTATGGATCTGAACCATTGTAAGTTGCATACCTGTCGAATATCTGTACCAATTTAGGATGATTCAGTGCTTTCTCATTTGCAGTGTGCATACTCTTGAAAATCATTAAAAAAGGCATGGCTGTAATCGTTTTAAAAAGATCCAGAGAAATATAGTTTTTAAAACGGTGCAAAGAATTTTCTAGGAATGCTACTCGTGTCTTTTTATATAAATACGCACTTTTTTTCAAGTGTTGTTTTAACATATTACTATCAATTGACAGCGTTTGAGAGACGTGTTGCAGCAATTCCTTTTCATCCGCAGGGAACGGCAAAAAAGTGCCATCTTCAAAAAAATAATGGCAGGTTGTTTTACATTTGTA
>JBEDAD010000219.1:0-5138 GCA_041177985.1 Bacteroidota bacterium
TCAAGGTTTGGAAGGTCAAACCATGCCAATTATGCCAGATGAATTTGTGCAAACGGTTACAGATCGCTACATTGAATTATATGAAATGATTACCGGAGATTCATTTGAAAAATCGGACACAAGCGATATTGAAGGAAGAATTAAACAAAACGTGGAAGCTTTTTTAGCAACGCTTTAAGGGGTTTTATATACACAAGTTGTTCTGAAATGAAAAATACGCTTGTAATCGGTGCAAGTTCAAATCCGGATCGTTACTCTTATAAAGCAATTAAAAGTTTACGGAATTATGGCCATTCTGTAGTTGCTTTTGGTTTACGAAAGGGGAATGTTGGCGACACGGAAATTGCAACAGAATGGAACCCGAATTGGGAGATAGATACCGTAACAATTTATATAAATCCAACATTACAAGTAGCTTTTTATGCTGCAATTATTGCTTTAAAACCAAAAAGGGTTTTGTTTAATCCAGGAACAGAAAATCCTGAGTTCGTAGCACTTTTAGCGGCGAATTCCATTGCATTTGAAAACGCTTGTACATTGGTTTTGCTTTCGATAGGTGAATACTAGTTTCAATCGAATACACTATCCTAATTATTTTAAACTAAAAAAGAGACTGCCTAAAAACAGTCTCTTTCTATTTACAGAAGGCGCTACTCGGTTTATTTAATTGAAATATTTTTAACCGATTTAGGAGAACTTATCTGTTTTTTCGCAACGTCAACATGCAAGATGCCATCTTTGTAAGAAGCTTCTATTTTGCTTTCGTTTGCATTTTCTGGTAAGGTGAAAGAGCGGGAGAAGGATTGGTAATTAAATTCTTTTCTGTAATAATTTCCACTTTCTTCTTTTTCTTCTTTTTCCTCTTGCTTTTCAGAAGAAATAGTAAGTACATTATTGGCTAATTCAATATTAATATCTTCTTTTTTTAAGCCAGGAGCAGCAAGATGGATTTTAAAGTCCTTGTCTGTTTCCTCAATATTTACAGATGGTAAAGAAGTGGAAACTGGCACTAAACTGCGACTTTCGAATGGTAATAGATCATTCATCAATAAATCGTCTACCAATAAATTAGTAGCTGGGAAAAACCCATTTCTTTTCAATAATAAGCTCATGTTTTCTTTTTTTAAATGATTAAATTGTTACTGGTATTCAAGCGTTTAAGATTATTTAACCGCTATTTTTTTAACTGCCTTTGGCGCAGTAATTTCTTTTTTCACTAATTCAATACTTAGGATTCCATCGGTGTATTTTGCCATGATTTTCTGATCATTTACAGCTTCTGGAAGCGCAAATTTTCTAATGAAATCTTCGTATTGAAATTCCTTTCTGAAATAGTTTTGTTCCGCATCTTTCTTTTCTTTTTTGGAAGGTTTTTGGCAGGAAACGTGAAGAATATTATTTGTCAATTCAATGTTGAAATCTTCTTTTTTCAAACCTGGCGCAGCGAGTTCAATTACGAATTCTTTTGGTGTTTCTAGCATATTCGCTAGCGGTCGAGTGGATTGAAAAATGCCACTATTCATTCCGTTCCAATCAAAAAGATTGTTCGAGAAAAATTCATCTAGTATTGTGTTTGCCGAAGGGAAAAACACATCTTTTTTTGCTGTTAAAGTCATACTTTATTTTTTAATTAAACTTTGATTATGAATTGATTATGATTGCAAGTGTGGTTGTTTTTTTTATTTAGTCGCAATTCAATCCGGGAATACTGGGCGCTAAAATCAATGGAATTGCTTTCATTTTTAAAGTTGATTTTAGCTGTATCTGAATTTGGATTGAAAAACGTCTTCTTTCCTATTGTTTTTAGCAGGAATTCAAAAAAAATAAAGCGGCTAAAATCACTAAAATCAGCGGAAGAACATTACGAATATTCTTGGAAGTTGGTGTTTCTATCATTTCAGTACTTTTTTAATTTTTGAGCAAACTTTTAAATGAAATTAAGCCATCTATTCTTTGCCGGAAATTTATCTCAATGAATAGAAATAGTTCTTCAATGAACGTTTTTTATTTCTCGGTAAAAAGACAGCGCGTTCGCTAATTATTGCTTGATATGGATACTTCTCATTCAAAAATAGAATTCGAGCAAGCTCAACTGATTTTGTTCGGTGTCAAATTCCTGCATTTAATTTTGTTTTCCCTTTCGTTTCATCCTTTCATTGCGTACTTTTGCACCTTAATTTTAAGAATAAAAAGATGGAGAATTTTGCAAGGGCGTTTTTTTCAATGCGTATGATGGCAGCGGGAATGGTTGTTTTCTTAGTTGCGATTGCTGCAGCCACTTTTTTCGAGTCCGCATACGACATTCAAACCGCTAAAATCATTATTTACAATGCGCTTTGGTTCGAACTTTTATTGGTGTTTTTGGGCTTAAATCTCATTGCGAATATCTTTCGTTACAATATGTTTAGACGGGAAAAGATTGCTACCCTTATGTTTCACCTTTCTTTCATTATCATTTTAATTGGAGCTGGCGTAACCCGTTACATAAGTTTTGAAGGCTTAATGATGATTCGTGAAGGAGAAAAATCAAACTTCATATACTCTTCCGATCCACACATTTGGTTTCGTGTAAACGATGGAAAACTGCAATACAGTTACAGTGAAAAATTATTCATGTCGGAAATTACCGATAATGATTTCTCTATCGATATTGATTTTCCAAAACATGCTTCTCCAATAAAGATTGAATACGTTAATTTTCAAAAGAAAATGATCGATTCTTTGGTAATAAATGATTCCATTCAAGGCCTTGCGTTGGAAATTATCACCGATGGCATGAAATCAAATTTTTTAACGAAAGGCGGTTTTATGCTCTCTGGAGATGTAGCAATTTCCTTCGAGAAAAAAGATGCGATGCCGGGAATCCAATTGATCCAGAAAGGTTCGAAAATAATGGTGCGATCCGAACAGCCAATGCGGTACTTGCCGATGTCTCAAATGCAGGCGGCGCGCCAAAGTGGAAAGGAAATTGCAGATTCACTGTATGTTGTGATTCCCGCAGATACGCTTGTGCCTTTTCAAACTACCACATTGTACCAAGTTGGTGGACAGCAAATTGTATTCAAGAAAATAATTAATCACGCCAAAAAGATGCTGATTTCTTCCGGAAAGAAAAAAGAAGGGTCGGATTATCTTACGGTGAAGGTATCGGATGGCAAAGAATCCAAAATTATTCAATTGGAAGGCGGAATGGGCGCGATTCCGGAACACGAAGTTTTTTCACTTGGTGGATTAATTTATGAAATGGAATACGGCTCCGCTAAAATAGATGTGCCGTTTTATATTGCGTGTAAGGATTTTCAGTTGGACAGATATCCAGGTACGGAAGCTCCTTCTTCCTTTGCTAGTGAAGTTTCTATTATCGATGAAAAAAATAAATACACTCGAAATCAGCGGATTTTTATGAATAATGTAATGGATTATGGTGGATTTAGATTTTTCCAATCCAGCTACGATCCGGATGAAAAAGGTACAAGATTGAGCGTGAACCACGACTGGTGGGGAACGAATATTACGTATTTCGGATATTTGTTAATGTCAATCGGAATGGTGCTTTCCTTGTTTGCCCCAGTTGGTAGATTTAGAGAGCTGAACGAGAAATTGCGCAAGTCGCGGGAGAAAAGAGAGCAGTTGATGAAAATTTTTATTCTGGTATTCACTTTAGGAATCTCCGGATTTGGACAAGCGCAGGAATCGCATGAAGGACATGACCATGCGGCACATTCGAATGCTGATCACACGCAGCAAACAGCAACTCCTCCGCAAAAAGGAAAACCCGTTTTTGGCATTATGTCCAAAGAACATTCCGATGAAATCGCGTCTTTATTGGTGCAAGATTTTGAAGGAAGAATTGTGCCGATGCACACCTTAGGCGTTACGCTGCTTAGAAAGATTCACCGAGCAGATAAATTCAAGGAATACAACGCTGTGCAAACAGTTGTAAGCATGCACATGTATCCAGATTATTGGTACGATCAAAAGATTGTTTACGTTTCTTCCAATCTGAAGGAAAGTTTCGGTATAACGGAAAATTATGCTTCGATAGGGGATTTACTCAATGAAAAAAATGAGTTTAAATTAGCTAGAGAACATGAATTGGCGCATCAAAAACTAGAATCGAAGCGCAATGAATTCGATAAGAATCTAATCAAATTAGTAGATCGTTACCAAGTCATTCAAAGTTTCACTGCTTGGAGTTATATGCGTTTGATTCCATTGAAAAATGATTCGACAAATACCTGGTACAATCCAATTGACGAGCGCGTTTACCAATCTGATTCTGTCGCATTTTATACCACATTGAACTATTTTAAGGAATTGTTTATCGCGGCAAATTCAAACGATTACACCAAAGCAAACGAAGCGCTTGTTCAATTGAAGAAGATGCAACGGGAAGTGGCAGCAGAAATTGTCCCTTCCGAAACAGCGGTAGGCGTGGAAATAAGCTACAATAAAATGAGCATTTTCAAGAATACTTACCGCATGTATTTGTTTCTTGGTTTGATTTTGTTGGTTATATTCTTCGTCAAGATTTTTGTGAAACCATCACCATTCGTGCTGAAAGTGTTTTCAATTACGTCGAAAATATTTACAGCCTTGATGATCGTTGCGTTTGTGTACCATGGAATCGGACTTGGATTCCGCTGGTTTATTTCTGGTCACGCACCATGGAGTAATGGGTACGAAGCTGTAATTTTTATCGCTTGGGTAACCATGATTGCTGGATTTGCATTTGCACGAAAAAATCCGGTGATTCTCGCTGGAACGGCAATTTTAGCAGCATTGATGATTTTTGTAACGGAAATGAATCTTTTAGATCCGGAAGTTACACCATTGCAACCCGTTTTGAAATCGTATTGGTTGATGATCCACGTTGCAATTATTACAGGTAGCTATGGTTTTCTGGGATTGGGAGCAATTCTCGGTTTACTGAATCTGAACCTATTCATTTTCCGAAATAAAAAGAATGGAAAATTGGTTACAATGAATATCAACGAACTAACGTATGTTTCAGAAATGACGATTACGGTTGGTTTGTTTATGCTGACAATTGGTACTTTTTTAGGCGGAATTTGGGCAAATGAATCGTGGGGAAGATATTGGGGTTGGGATCCTAAAGAAACTTGGGCCTTAGTTTC
>JBEDAD010000220.1:0-4094 GCA_041177985.1 Bacteroidota bacterium
CTTTTTGCAGATAACCTAAAAATCAAGTTTTAAATGGAAGTGTTTTTGAAAATATATTTAGTGGAAGATGAAAGACTTGTTGCGCTAGATATACGGAATCATCTAATAAATATAGGCCATGATGTGATTGGCGTTTCCTATTCTGGTGAAGATTGTCTAGAAAAAGTAAAAGATTTGGAGCCAGATTTGATTTTAATGGACATCAATTTGGAGGAAAATTTGACGGGAATCGATACCGCGAAAATTATTCATGAAACCAGAAATATTCCAATTGTTTTTCTTACGGCTTACACAGATGACCAAACGCTTTCAGAAATCAAGAAAACAGGTTATTATGGTTACGTGACCAAGCCATTTAAAAGGATTGACCTCAAGACGGAAATTCAGTTTACATATGATCGCTTCCTCAAATTATTGAAAATAAAAGAGGCACAGGATTTTTCTACACAGACGCTAAAACAAACCGAGGAGTTTTTTGAGCAAGTCGTAAACAATGTGAGCGATATCATTTATCGTATTAATCTCAAAGGCTTTTTTACCTATGTTAATTCATCTGCCATTCAACAAACCGGCTTTTCGAGGGAGGAATTGATGCACATGAAATACACGAATCTAATCTCCGCGGAATACAAACAAAAAGCTTTTTTCTTTTTCAAAAATATCTTCCAAAATAAAGTGGAAAATAGCTATTTTGAATTCCCACTGTTAACTAAAAAAAACGAGGAAATTTGGATTGGCCAAAAGATTCATCTTTTAAAATATGACAATTCCATTATTGGTTTTCAGGTCGTTGCGCGGGACATTACACAGGAGAAAATTTTCAAGGAGCAATTGATTATTGCTAAGAAAAATGCGGAAAAAACGGCACAGGTGAAATCCCAGTTTTTGGCTAATATGAGCCATGAAATCCGCACTCCTTTAAATGGAATTATTGGTTTGAGTCATCTTTTGGAGAAAACAGAGTTGTCGGAAAAGCAACGTTCCTATATCAACGCAATCTCCAGATCTTCTGCGCAATTAATGGGAATTATCAACGATGTTCTGGATTTGTCTAAAATTGAAGCTGGAAAAATGGATAGTATTAAAACGGAATTTGATATGTATGATTTGCTGCGTTCCGTTGTCTCTGTTCTCGAAATTCGCGCAAATGAAAAAAATCTCTCGCTCTTCTCTGAAATTGATTCGGATGTGCCACAATTTGTCATCGGAGATGAAATTCACCTGAATCAAATTATGTACAACATTCTTGGTAATGCAATAAAGTTTACCGAAAAAGGAGAGGTGAAACTAAAAGTTTCATTAATTGAGGATTTCGATGACGAGAAAACAATCCAATTTACAATCACGGATTCGGGTATCGGAATGGAAGAAGAAGTGAAAGAAAAAATATTTGATGCGTTTACACAAGCAGAAAGTGAAACCACTCGAAAATTTGGTGGAACAGGTTTGGGACTTGCAATCGTGCAAAATCTTGTCGAACTGCAAGGTGGAACAATTGATGTGAAAAGTAAATTAAACCACGGTTCTTGTTTTACTATTCGTTTGAATTATATTGAGGCAAATGGTAATTCAATCGATTCTAAAGTAAAGCAAGAGGACGATTTTTTGCACCTCGATGGCCTTCGCGTTTTAATGGTGGAAGATAATCTTGTCAATCAAATGGTGACGAAAGATTTATTGGTTGAAAAAGGCGTGGAAGTTCTTGTCGCAGAAAATGGTCAAATTGCACTAGATATTCTACATAACGAACAGTTTGATATCATCCTGATGGATATGCAAATGCCCGTAATGGACGGTTTTCAGGCAATGCAATGTATTCGAGATTCCGATGATCAACAATTAAAGCGCATTCCAATACTTGCATTGACCGCAAATGTCATTCAAACGGAAATCAATAAGTGCTACGAATTTGGAGCAAACGACTATTTGGCTAAACCATTCAAACCAGATTTTTTATATTCAAAGATGCTAAATCTACTTCCGTCCGATGAGAACACTACTGCAGTGGATCTTAGCTATGAAGATAAAATAGATTGGGAAACCTTAAAGATGTTTACAAATGGCAAAGAAAATCTGCTGCAATCTACCTTGGCACATCTGCTGATTTCTTTTAAAGAGGATTTTGTGTCCTGGAATACTGCTTTGCTCGAGAAGAATTATAATCTACTTAGAGGTATAGCCCATAAGATAAAACCAAATTTTCTGCTGCTCGGTATGAATAATATTGGTGAACTCTGCCTTGAAATTGAGCAAACCGAAGATAACGATACGCTTTTGGAGATGGCAAATAATCTTACGCTTCGACTTCCTTTGGTGTTAGAAGAAATTCAGGAGCAAAGCCTAAAAGCACATTCTAGTTTGCCTTCAATGTGAATTCGAAAGCTGACGCTCTATTAAATTTTTTAAAGGGCTAATAAAAAGTAATACATTTAAAAATCGAAAGCTTAGTTTCCGAATGATTAACACGTAAACTTACTCCTTACAGGAAAAGTTAAAACCAATCCGCAACAGTTCGTTTTTTGTCAGATCTACGGAGGATAGCAGTTTGCGTGTGGCTTGATCAATCACAAGTAAGTTCAATTTTTCTTCGAGACATAAATCAATATCGTGCGTGGAAAATAAGATGCATTTGCCCAAATCGTTGGCGATATAACTTAACGTTCGTATGAGTCTTTTGCGGTTTCCGTAATCCAAAAAAGCAGTTGGTTCGTCTAAAACAAGAATAGATGTGTCTTGTGCCAACGCTCTTGCAATTGCAATTAATTGCCTTTCACCATCACTCAATTCTGTGGTGAATCGCTCTGTGAATTCTTCCAGACACAACGTGCGAATCGCATTTTCAACGTGTTCGATATCCGCTGCACGCAAACGTCCAAACGTATCGGTATGCGGAGTTCTTCCCATTGAAATATATTCTCTTACTGTAAGGTATTCTACGCCATCAAATTTTGCTTCCACAAACGCTATTTGTCGCGCTAGTTCTTTTGCTTTATACGAAATCAAGGATTTGCTTTTCAGCGTAATAGTTCCAGATAAAAGTGTTTTTTTGCCTATTAATGTATGCAGAAAGGTTGTTTTTCCCGATCCATTCGAACCAATCAAACTGTAAATTTCTCCAGCTTTTAAAACTAAATCGCCTGTCTGAACCAACATGGTTTTATACCCAATTTCAGCGGAATCGAAGTGTATCATTTGAGGCGCTTTAAAACAATTAATATAATCAAAGGTGCACCAATAAGGGATGTAAACGCATTAATTGGCAGCGGAAGGATGGATTCCAGTAATTGTATACTACTGTCTGCTAAAACTAAAAATAAAGCGCCGAACAGTAGATTTGCCAGTAGTAATTTCCTGTGCGATTGTGTCTTCAATAAAATGCGTGTTACATTCGGAACAGCCATTCCAACAAATGCTATCGGACCGCAAAATGCGGTTGTTAAACCGGTTAAAATTGCGGTTACGGTTATTGTCAAAACCCGAATTCGTTTTATATTCAACCCGAGAATTTCGGTATTTTTTTCACCGATAACCAGAACATCTAATGGTTTAACAAGGAAAAAACACATTGAAATCCCAATAACAAAGAAAAGTAAAATTACCGGTAATTGATTAAATTGGGTTTGCTGCAATGAACCCATTGTCCAAATGGTAAAAGCTTTTAATTCCTGAGCGGAACTTACAGCTTGCAGTGCTGTAATAATTGCACCAGTGAAACTCCCTAACATTAAGCCAATTAACAAAAGCGAAATGGAGGATTTTATATACATTGAAAGTCCGAGTAGGAGGAAGCCAAATATCAAAGCCCCAAAAAGAGCACTTGCAATTAATCCAATATCGCTTTGAAAAAATGAAAAACCCGTGAGCAAGGAAAGCGCAACAAGTAAACTAGAACCTGAATTTATCCCTAGAACATAAGGTCCTGCAAGTGGATTATTGAAAAGTGTTTGCATCAGCATTCCAGAAACCGCTAATGCAGCGCCCGCGACCATTGCAATAACCAAGCGTGGAATTCGAAATTCGCGTGCAATTAATTGTTGTGTGTTTTTTACATCGAAATGAAACATGGAATCGAAAAATTCACCCCAACTTAGTTT
>JBEDAD010000221.1:0-2855 GCA_041177985.1 Bacteroidota bacterium
TTTCAATCGCTTAGTGTATATTTAAACTGTTAAAACAAAAAACAATACATCCTATAAAACAAATTACTATGAAAAAAAGATTACTTATCGGGATGGGAATTCTACTTTCGGGTGCAGTTTCTGCTCAAACATTTACAGATAATTTTGATTCCTATACAGCAGGAGTAAAATTAGGAACACAAAGTGCTGGTGCTTGGACAACATGGAGCAATGCGCCTGGTGGAGCAGAAGATGTATTGGTTTCCAATGCAGACGCAGCAAGTCCTTCCAATTCTATTTATTTCTTATCGAATACAGCATCTGGCGGACCTGCGGATGTTATTCGTCATTTTGGTGTTTTAAATACCGGACAGTTTTCAATGGAATTTAACATGAAAGTTCCGACAGGAAAAGCGGCATATTTCAATTTACAGAAAACGGCAACGATGGGGCAAACGTATGCTTTAGATGCGTTTTTTGGAGATAATGGAACGTTGACATTTAATCAAGTGGCAGGTTTTTCAGTTACTTATCCGCAAGGAGCTTGGTTCAATTATAGAATGGAAATCAACTTCAATATCAACAAATGGGAGATTTTCATCAACGATGTTTCTGCAGGATTTTTCTCCAATTCTGTGAACCAAATCGAAGCAATTGATCTTTTCCCAGTAGATGCTGTAACTCCTTTTAGTGCAGAATTCTTCATCGATGATTTTCAAACAATCATTACACCGTATACCTTGCCAGCGTTGAATGGAGCTGTAACATATGCTGGATTTAACGGAGGGAATATTGCTACAAATGCTGTAATTCCAGCGTTTAAAGTGAAAAATTTAGGAACAACTGCTATCACAAGTTTCGATATTACTGCAAATTACAATGGTGCGAATTTAAATCAAACGTTTTCTGGATTAACGATGGCATCTTTGGCGGAACAATCGTTTACACTAACTACACCGATTGTTTTGGTTGCTGGTTCTAATCCATTAACGTATACTGTTAGCAATGTAAACGGCGCTGGAGCAGATAATGATGCTGCAGATAATGCTTCTGTGACTACTGTAAATCCTGTTGTTCCTGCTGTCGGTAAAATGGTTGTTGGCGAGGAAGCAACTGGAACTTGGTGCCAATGGTGTCCAAGAGGAACGGTTTACATGGATCTTTTCGAAACAGATTATTCTGATTTCTGGGCAGGAATTGCAGTTCACAATGGCGATCCAATGGTGGAAGCTTCTTACGATACAGGAATTGGAACATTGATTGGTGGTTATCCAAGTGCGTTAGTAGATCGCGGTGCAGATGTTGATCCTTCCGGAATGGCAACTCAGTTTTTTGCACGTCTACAAGTTGCTCCAACGGCATTTATTGAAAATGGTGCAACGTGGGATGCTGCAACACGTGTTTTGAATGTTTCGGTTACTGCAGATTTTCAAGCTGCTGCAAACAACAACTATAAATTGGCTTGCGTTTTAACGGAAGATGGTGTCACTGGAACAACTGGTTATGCTCAGTCTAATGCGTATGCTGGTGGCGGAAATGGCGTGATGGGCGGATTTGAATCTTTGCCTAATCCTGTGCCAGCAGCACAAATGGTTTACGATCACGTTGCGCGGGCAATTCAACCATCTTTCGATGGATATGCTACAAGTTTTCCTGCAACTGTTGCTGTAAATGCGATGCACACAGTGAATTTTCAGTTTACATTACCAGCTAGTTGGGATGAAAATAATATCCACGTAATTGGCATGTTGATTGCGCCAAACGGAACAATTGACAATGCTGGAAAAGCAACTATTACAGAAGCCGTGGCGAATGGATATGTCGCTGGTCCAAATGCTGGAATTGGAGAAACTGCAATGGAGCAAGTTGATGCAACATTTAAAATCTACCCAAATCCTGCAACTACTGTTGCTGCAATTTCTATCGACTTGAAGAAAGAAGCGCATGTAGTTTTAACAATGAAAGATATTTCAGGAAAAGAAATTGCAACTAGAAATTACGGTTCTATGAACGGTTCATCTGTAATTGAATGGAATACTGCCGCATTAGGTGCAGGTATCTATTTGGTTGAATTAACAGTGAACAATGAAAAAATGGTTAAAAGATTAGTGATTCAATAATTTTTCTTTTCGAATTCAACGAATGAAGGGCGGCAAATTGTCGCCCTTTTTCTTTGGGTTTTTTTCCCAAAAATAGGTACTTTTGCAAAATGAAATGGATTGGTGAACGCATAAGCTTTGTAGACGATAAACAAAGGACAACTCTTGTTATTTATCCGGAAAATGTTGCTTGGATTAAAGCTGCGATGGGGGCTTGGGTTACGATGTGGCTGGTAATTGGTGCGACAATAATTTGGTCGTATTTTACTTTTCCCTTAACGGAACAGGAAAATATAATAATCTATGTTTTTATGACTTTTTGGGCGTATTATGCGGTTAAAGTCCTGCGTTCATTTTCTTGGTTAATGTGGGGAAAAGAACTCATCAAAATCGATGAAGCTGCCGTTTATTATAAGAAATCTATATTGAAATATGGTAAGTCAACACCTTATTATTTTGAAAATATAAAAAGTGTTTCGATGTACCATCCAAAAGAAAAATCCCTGCAATCTGTTTGGGAAGCTTCTCCTTGGATTCGAGGTGGCGAAAGAATTGAATTTGAGTATAAAGGGAAATACATTCGATTCGGGAGAAAATTAACAGAGAAAGACGCTAAACTATTGTTTGCTCTGGTGACCAAAAGAATCGATGAGCGCATGCGTAAACTGAAATCGTAATGGTATTTCAAACGCTAAAAGTTTTTGATAATTCAATCGATGCCTACATCTTAAAATCGCGCTTGGAAAATGATGGAATCGCATGTTTTATTTTTGATGA
>JBEDAD010000222.1:0-2553 GCA_041177985.1 Bacteroidota bacterium
AAATGGGCGCAATCCAAGGATGGTTTTTTGGATAAAAAGCGCAGCGAAAATGAAGTCGGTGTCAATTGGATTTCATCACCAGACACAAAAGCTTTGGTGCATAAATGGCGATCGGAAGAGCAAAGCATTCTCGTAGGTCGAAAAACGGTTCAAAACGACAATCCAACTTTAACCGTTCGCGAATTTAGTGGTGTAAATCCTACCAGAATTATTATTGACAGTCAATTACAGCTTTCCGGAGATTTAAATATTTTTTCAGATGATGCACCAACAATAATTTTCAATCGCATAAAAAATGGTAGGGAGGGAAATGTTGAATGGGTAAAAATCCACGAAACAAATACCGAATTGATCTTGGAAGAACTTTATAATCGCTCTATAATTTCGGTTTTTGTAGAAGGCGGAAGTCGCACGTTACAGTATTTTATTTTTGGAAACGTTTGGGACGAGGCACGCATAATTGTTGGAAATTCTATTTTCAACGAAGGAACAAAAGCACCAACAATTAATAAAACACCATCCTTTAGTTATCCTTTTTCTACCGATACGGTTTACCATTATTTTAGAAAATGATTCCATTAATTTTTTCCATTCTCTGTTCAAGTTTGATTTTTGTGATTTTCAAACTCTTCCCGAAATATCAAATTGATACGTTTCAAGCCATTGTATTTAACTATTTCACAGCTTTTATTTGCGGAATAGCTCTTTTTGGAGATGAATGGAAGAGCCAAGCACTATCGACAGGGAATTGGCCGATGTTTGTGGTATTATCCGGTGTTTTATTTATTTCCTTGTTTTTACTTATGGGTAAAAGTTCCCAACAAAATGGCGTTGCTCTTACTTCCATCGCGGTAAAAATGAGCATGGCTATTTCTATGCTCTTCATGATTGTGCTTTACAAAGAATCTTTATCCGTGCTGAAAATAACGGGAATCGCTTTAGCTATTCTAGGCGTATTTCTAGTTTCCTTTTCACAATCGGATGAGAAAAAAGTAAATTCAGCAGTTTGGATGTTATTCTTCCTCTTTGTTGGAAGTGGCTTTTTACACTTTATATTAAACTACGTACAGCGTTACGAACTGCATTTTTTAACGCCATCTTTGTTTTCTGCATTTGGATTTGGAGTGGCTGGATTAATTGGATTGGGCAGTTTGATTTTTCAAATACGAACCGGTAAAACCACTTTTTCACCAAGAAGTATCCTCGCTGGAATCGTGCTTGGGATCCCAAATTATTTCTCAATATTTTTACTGATGTTGTCTTACAAATCAACGGGATGGAATGATTCTACCGTTCTTGCAATTACCAATGTTTCGGTTGTTATTCTTGCCGCATTGGTTGGGTTTCTTGCTTTCAAGGAGAATGTTACAGTCCGCAAAATACTTGGATTGCTCGCCGCAATTGCTGCGATTGTAATTCTATATTTCGCAAATAATTTATAGGAAATTTTTTAAGTTTTAAGTATCCGAATTGAATTTAACCAAGCGGTAATTTTTGCATCTTTGTAAAAAACAAATTGATGAAAATACATCCTCTTAATACCGGAAATTTCAAATTAGATGGCGGCGCAATGTTTGGTGTTGTTCCAAAAATGGTTTGGCAAAAAACGAATCCTGCAAATCAAAACAATTTATGCGATTGGTCTATGAGAAGTATGCTAATCGAAGATGGAGACCGTTTAATTCTAATTGATGCTGGTATTGGTGACAAACAATCCGAAAAATTTTTTTCCCATTATTATTTATCCGGAAACGATAGTTTAATTGGGAACTTAAAGCAACTTGGATTTTCGCCAGAGGATGTAACGGATGTGTTTTTGACCCATTTACATTTCGACCATTGTGGCGGCGCAATTCAATGGAATAAAGATAGAACAGGTTTTGAGCCGGTTTTCAAAAAAGCAATCTATTGGAGTACTGAAAACCATTGGCAATGGGCTACCGTTCCGAATCCACGTGAAAAAGCTTCCTTCTTAAGTGAGAATATTCTTCCAATACAAGAAAGTGGACAATTGAAATTTATTGAGCGAACAGGTGATTTCACGAAAAATATATTTCCAAATTTCGATGTGTTATTTGTCGATGGACATACCGAAAGCATGATGATTCCACACATTCAATACAAAGGAAAAACATTGGTTTTTATGGCCGATTTACTGCCGAGTGTGGGACATATTCCTTTACCGTATGTGATGGGCTACGACACGCGGCCATTGCTTACCATGACGGAAAAAGAAAAATTTTTGCACTTGGCAACTGAGCAGGAATTTGTGTTATTTCTTGAACACGATAGCGTAAACGAATGCTGTACTTTACAAATGACGGAGAAAGGTCCGCGATTAGGCGAAACATTCCATTTTACTGATTTGTTTTAACAATCCATCCGTTCTAATTTTCTCTACCAGAGTTTTTCAGTATATTTAGTTTAAATAGCAGGTCAATGAATGCGTATATAGTAAAATTTCTAAGAGAAGTAAACACGTTGATAATCCCAAATTTTGGAGCATTGACAATAACGGATGCGGCAACTGGCGAAATTCTGTTCTTGCCATAT
>JBEDAD010000223.1:0-15348 GCA_041177985.1 Bacteroidota bacterium
TATTCCTTTGGAGGAAAAGGAACTCAGTTTGTTACAGCAACCTACGAACAAGCATTTAAGCATAGTATTTTACTGAATCTAGATTACACAAAATACCGATCTTCCGGTTTTCTAAGAAATAGCGAATTTTCCCACAATGATTTGCAGCTTCAATTAAACAAAACGGGGAAAATTTATTCGTTTGAATTAAAAGGCGCCTATGAATCTTCCGATGCTGAGCAAAATGATGGTCTTCTGCTAGATTCTTTAGCCGATAATTTTGATTTAATCTTTCTTCCTGTTCGAAAGGAAAATGCAAAATTAGCAACACGACGGACACGACTTTCGCTTACAAACTATTTTGATTTTATAAAAGATTCAACGAACGCAGCTGGTTTGTTTACGCAGCACGAATTAAAAATCAAAAAGTTTTCCTATACGGAACAATCGGATTCTCTTTTTCTTTTGTATGCTTCTATTAACAAAGATAGTTTGATTACGAATGATCAGCACCAATGGTCGCAAATTGCCAATGGAGTGGGTGCTTTTTGGAAAAACGACTTTCATTTTTTAACGTTTGGATCCACGCTTCGTTTTTGGAATTTTCAAAATTTAGGAATTTACCGGGATACGGTTGAACTTAATATGGTTGCCAATTATGCCTATAAACGAAATGATTTGTCCGTTCGCGTTTTCTCCGAATGGAATCTTGTCGGTGCGCAAAATGAAAGCGTTCATCTACTATCCGCAAATTACAAAATCAATACATTTAAGTTTACGGGCTCCGTCCTTTACGAGAATAAGTTGCCGGATTATTACCAGCGTTACGCAGTAGGAAATAATTATGCAAGCAATCTTCAGAATCCGGACAAACAAATTCGTTTTCAACCAGTTGTTTCTGTCAAAAGCGCCATTGCAGGTATTTCATTACTCGCATCATATACTTATACCCAACTGAAGAATAATTACTTTTTTATCCAAGATACATGGCGAAATGATACGCTTGGTTCTATTCGTTTTCAACAAATTGCCCTACGACTGGAATACACATATAGAAAGCTTACACTTCAGCCAAATTATATTTTTACAGTTTCCTTGGATCCTTTAAAAATAACACCGACACATCAATTTCAATCGCGTTTATTTTTAAAAGGATACATTTTTAAAGCTAGGAAAATGCTAGCTTATACCGGAGTTGACTTTGCGTTGCTTTCTTCGTTTCAGCGAATTGGGTATAGTTCGAATACAGGAGCTTTCCGATTGGATGAACTATCTACTGACAATAGAGGATATTCAAATCTTCACTTTTTTGCAGGTTTTCAAATTGAAGAATTTAAATTTTTCCTGAGAATGGAAAATATCGCATACTTCTGGAATGACAAAAACAGTGAAATTGTAAAAAAATATCCTTTACAATCAAATCTAATTCGAGTTGGAATCACGTGGGATTTTTTTAATTAGAATTTGAGTCTTAGTTTCTTTACTATTTCCATCGTTTAAATTTTATCCTATCTAAAGAGTAGAATTTCCATTTATTATTCGTTCAAATAATGCATAAATCATACTGTAGTATGTTAATAATCAATATCCTGTAGAATATTACTTAGAATATATTGACCAAGAAATAAAGAAAAATGTAAAGCTGAACACATCGTAAAACGGTACCTCTTAAAACGTCGAAAGGAGCAAAACAGGTGTTTCGCTCCTTTCAAACCTAACCTAACCTACCTTTTACAACTAAACCTGAGACGAAATTACAATTTTAGTTTTATTCCACCAAATTATATTTCAATTATTTTCATTTTTTTTAATTGGTTTAAATTCTTTGTCTAAATCAAAATGAATTTTCTTGTCTTTCCTTATATTTACAAAAAATAAAAATATGGGATTGTTAGACAACAAAGTAGTTTTGATTACAGGAGCTTCCAGAGGAATTGGTAAATCAATAGCAGAAGAATGTGCAAAACAAGGTGCAAAGATAGCATTTACGTATTTATCTTCAGACGAGAAGGCGCGTGCACTTGAAGCGGAACTTTCTGCAAATGGTGGAGTAGCTAAAGGTTTCAAAAGTGATGCTGCAAAGTTTGACGATGCCCAAAAACTCGTAGATGATGTAGTAGCAGAATTTGGAACAATTGATGTTTTGGTAAATAATGCCGGAATTACAAGAGATACTTTATTAATGCGAATGACGGAAGAACAATGGGACGATGTGATTAATACGAATTTAAAATCTGCTTTTAATTTGACGAAGGCTGTGCAACGTCCAATGTTGAAAGCAAAAAGCGGTTCTATAATTAACATGTCAAGTGTTGTTGGTGTAAGCGGAAATGCTGGTCAATCCAATTATGCGGCTTCAAAAGCTGGTTTGATTGGTTTCACAAAGTCAATCGCACAAGAATTAGGATCTAGAAATATTCGCTGCAATGCGATTGCGCCAGGATTTATCGAAACGGAAATGACGGATGCTTTGGATCCAAAGGTAGTGGAAGAATGGCGGAAATCAATTCCATTGAGAAGAGGAGGAACTCCGCAAGACGTCGCTAACCTGACTGTTTTTCTTGGTTCTGACATGTCAAACTACATTACCGGTCAAACAATCAATGTTTGTGGAGGAATGTTGATGTAATTCCTTTCAATTAATTTTCTATTTATTTTAAAATCAATAGGTTATACTGTGATCGGTTTGATTGGTGTTTCAGGTCAATTTGGGATCAAAAAAACGAGTAATTTCTTTTTTTACCAAGCTGTTTTGCTGTTTACACTGTTCTTTTTGTTGGGTTGCACACAAAAAAAAGCGTGTAAGGCGTGTGAAAAAGAGAACAAATCTAGCTCTGCTCAAAAGGAGCAGAAAGATAAAGGAGTTGACAAAAAGGATTTAAAGAGTTCTGTTTATTTAATAGAAAAAAAATATGGTGAACAATGGGATTTTTGCGCGTGTGTCCTAAAAGGAGATTCGGTCAATAAAGCCATTTTGAAACCAAATTTATCCGATAAACAGTTGCAGAAAGTATTAAACCGATTTGAATACATAAATAAAAAATGCCAATCTTTTAAAATTCAGGATGCAAGCCGTTCACCTGAGCAAAGGGAAAGACATGAAAAGAAAGTGAAAGAATGCCTTGAGAGCATATAATGATTGGAATATGAAAGTATTAATGTGACCAATCGATTGTGATTGTTAATAAAAAGAATAAAACAATTAATCTCGAAGGTATCGCTTTTGCTTTTTTACTATAAATTTAGTCGAATTTAAAAAAATAATCGTATAAGCAGCTGTATTGGCTGTTTTAGTTCTATCTTCTTGTGGAAAAAGTGAGATTTGTTCTTGCGCAGAAACTGGACTTTCCATGATGAAAGAGGTAAAAGATTCCAAAATGGATCCAACCAAAATGGAAGGAATTCAAACGAAATATAAGGCTGATTTGGAAAAATGCCAAAAAATGAACGAAGGAAAGTCAGAGAAAGAGCTTAAAGCGATGGAAACTGAAATGAAAGCATGCGATTCTTATAAAGAATTGGAAACCCTTTCTAAAGAAATAATGGGGCAATAATTTTACCACACATTATGTTACTTAAACAAGCGCTTCTCTTAGGCGCTTGTTTTGTTTAAAATAAGTCGTAAATTAGCATAATGAAAAACGTACAATGGCTTTCATATATTGTCTTATTTGGTTTCTTTGCGGTTTTAACGCCTAGAAGTCTTTGGCACGATTGCGATGACCATAAAACGATAGTATCAAATAATCCAGATGAAACGATTGCACAAGACGATTGTTTCGTATGCGAATACGATCTTGGAACCATAGAACAACCTGCGTTTGTAGCATTCCATTTCACTAAAATACCTTATCCGATTGCCAACGAGCTTCCGGTTAAAAACTACTTTCGATCCTCTATTGAATATTTCTCGCGGCGCGGTCCGCCAATGGCTTAATTTCTAAAAGTCCATTTATAAACCGTAATACATCCATTGATGAAATTTATTCTTTCATGCGCAATGGTTTCTTTATCTTGGTGTTTTTTAGCGCAAAATTGTGCGTATACCATTAAAGGAACCGTGCGCGATAAGCATACGCTGGAAGTAATTCCATTTGCTAAAATTCTTGTCGTTGAATTAGATAAAAATATCCTTACCGACAGTGTAGGGAATTTTCTGCTTTCTAATTTATGTGTTGGTAATCTAACTTTAAAATGCATTCCGCACTTAGGCTGTGAACCAGTTGTTGTTTCTGTGTTGATTCCAAGAAGTGAGCCGATTAACTTTTTTGTTGAGTCCCATTCTTTGGAATTGGATGAATTTGTATTGGAAGCATTTCGCTTTAGACGAGAAAGTCAGGCGGGCATGACGTTGCCAACAAATGATCTTTCCATTTTAAAAGGAAATACGCTTGGCGAACAATTAAGCAGAGTTCCTGGAGTAACTACAATGAATACCGGTTCCTCCATTGTCAAGCCAATAATTAATGGAATGCACAGTAATCGCTTGGTTATTGTAAACAATGGAATTCGACAAGAAGGCCAACAATGGGGAAGCGAACATGCGCCAGAGATTGATCCAAATCTGGCTGAAAATCTCGAAGTTATTCAAGGAGCTGCTGGATTGCAATATGGTCCGGATGCGATTGGAGGAGTTATAATAGTTTCTCCAGAAGCGCTTCAATTTGATAAAAAACTGCATGGTTGGGCAAAGTTGGGCGGTAACACGAACGGAAAAGGCGCATTTTCATCTCTTCTTCTCGCTGGTTCAGCAGGGAAAAGCAAGAAATTTGCTTACCGATTTCATGGAACGACAAAAACCAATGGAACCCAAAACACGCCTGATTATTTATTGAAGAATACTGCTTTGAATGAAATAAGTTATAGTGGAGCACTCGGTTATCAGCTGAAAAGGTTAGAATTAGATGTTTTTTACAGCCGTTTCACAACTAATTTAGGGATTTTTACCGGTTCCCACATTGGGAATTTAACGGATTTAAATAATGCATTTACGGCAGAAAAACCAGCTGCTGTTGGCGTTTTTACCTATCAACTTGAAAATCCAAAGCAACAAATTGACCATCATTTGAGTAGGGTGCAACTCGTTTTTAAATGGAATAAGAAAGTTCAAACAACAGCGGTTTATGGCTACCAGTATAACCTTCGGCAAGAGTACGATTTGCATAAAAGTTACGCTTCAACGCCTGAGAGTCTAAAACTTCCGGCTTTTGAATTGAATTTATGGACGAACACGTTCGATTTGAAAACAGAAATTAAACATTCTAAAAAGTGGATGAGCAATTTTGGAATTTCTGGAATGCAGCAGAGCAATGCGTATTCTGGTCGATTTTTCATTCCAAATTTCAAAAAATCGCAAATCGGGATGTATTATACTGGGGAGATAGAACGCGAGGAGTGGGCATTCGATTATGGTGTGCGCTTCGATCTTTCGGCCTTGGAAGTTTTTATATATGAACAAGATAGTTTGATTCGTCCAACTAATCAATTTGCAAATGCCAGTTATTCCTTTGGTGTTTCAAAGTTTATTGGCCATCATTTCTTAACACGGTTTAATTTCGGCTCGGCTTGGCGACCACCATCCATTAATGAATTATACAGCAATGGATTGCATCATGGCGCCGCAGCGATTGAAATTGGCGATCGAAAGATGAACAAGGAAATTGTTTACAATGCGCAACTGGGAATAGAATACAAGTCAAATATTGCAAAACTAAATCTTTCTGTGTTTTACAATTATTTTGATGGATATATCAATCTACAGCCAAGTTTTCCGCCAGTTCTAACAATTGTAGGTGCATTTCCTGTTTTTAATTACAGACAATCTAACGTGCAATTATATGGTTTAAATGGTCAAATGGATATTCCAATAACCAAATTCTTCACCTATACCCTTCAGGGAAGCGTATTATTCGGAGATGATTTGACCTATAAAAAACCTGTTTTTGGAATTCCAGCAAACAGAATTACACAGCGGTTGCGGTTTACACTTCCAATCAAAAAAACAGTATGGAAAACGTTTGTGGAGTTGGAAGGTTTGAATGTTTCCAAGCAAAAAAGAATGGAAATTGAGGACGATTATGTTCCTGTACCGGAAGGTTATTTTTTACTGAATGGACAGGTAGGATTATCCAAAAAAATGAAAGGTGAGCAGACAATGCAATTAGTTGTTGCTTGCCAAAATAGTACAAATACGCGTTACCGGGATTATATGAATCGCTTCAGATATTTTGCAGATGATCTGGGCAGAAATTGGACAGTTAAATTATTGCTTCCTATACAATCGAACAAATTAAAATAACGAATAACTAAAATTATAAAAGATGAAAAAAATAGTAATTTTTATGGCAATTGCAGTAGTAGCATTTGCAAGCTGCGAAAAAGACAAAAAAAACGATATTCCTTTGCCACCAGTGCCAAATGAAGAGGAATTGATCACAACGTTTAAAGTTGAATTTACAGATGTGAATGGAATTTTGCCAACTGTATCTGCACTTTTTGTGGATGTTGACGGACCTGGCGGGAATAATCCAACGGCATTCGACACCATTCGTTTACGTGCAAACGCAACCTATAATGCGGTTATTACCTTGTTAAATGAAAGCGTTTCGCCAGCAGATGACATAACAGTGGAAGTACAAGAAGAAGGAATAGACCATTTGTTTTGCTTCGATATTTCATCTGGTTTGAATCTGACAATTAACAAAATAGATTTGGATGCGAATAATTTGGCAATTGGAATTCTAAGCGAATGGGTAACAGGTTCCATTTCAACAGGAACAACTACAATTCGATTGAAACACCAGCCCGGAATTAAAACTGGTGCTTGTGAATTAGGAGATACAGATATTGAACTAAATTTTAGCACGGAATTAAATTAATCTGGAACGGTAACGCATAAAAAATTCCTTTGAGCAATCAAAGGAATTTTTTTATGGATATTAATTTCCGACAGATATTTTTTCCAATTTAATGCTGGTGTCCGCCTTCTCCGTGAACGTGGCCATGGTCTAATTCATCTTTAGATGCTTCTCGAATTCCAACGATATTTCCTTCGAAATGTAAATCTGTTCCAGCAAGCGGATGGTTAAAATCCATTTTGATTAACTCGGAATTAATTTCTAGAATTCGCCCTCTTAATTGATTTCCTTCGCTATCTGACATTGGAATAAGTGCATCCACCACGAAATATTCTTCATCAAAAGCGCCTGCTTCATCTCTAAAAACATCCAACGGAATCATTGCAATTTGTTCTTCGTCTTTGGGACCATAAGCCATATTGGACTCTATGGAAAAAGCAAATGAATCACCAACCGTTTTACCTTGAATATTTTCTTCAAATTGAGGCAAAACGCCGCCAACCCCATATAAAAAAACCATAGGATTTTCGGTAGTTGTTTCTTCGATTGTTTCGCCTGTTTTGTGATTAGTGAGCTTATAGCTCAAAGAAACCACTGTGTTTTCTTGAATTGTCATTTTTTTGATTTTTTTAGAGTGTAAATTTACTATATTTTTTCACGCAGTTTAAGCGAATACGAGAGCAGATCAAAATCAATTGCTTTAGTTTGGGCATGGGAAAGAGTTTACCGATCAAATAGCGTATCGTTTTCTTTTTTGTATGCGCTTAAAAACCAAATTAAATAGGCATTTTAATAATAAACTATTACTTGATATAAGTAATATTAATGTATTTAAAATGATTCACTTAACTATTTAATTATTCTTTTTCTTCTTGTAGTATTTCCGGAGAAATAAGGATTGTTTTAAAGCTTCCATATTTTGATTAAAACCATCTGTTCCATTTTCTATGTTTTCCATACTTTTAGAAAGATTTAGTCTGAAATTTGTGTCCATTAAGAGCGTTCCAATTGCTCCTTCACCATTTTTTATCCGCTGTGAAACGCTTTTTAAATCGCCAGTAATATAAGCAAGTGTATCCGATGCAAACTTAATATTTACAATTGTTTGTTTCAATTTCCCCTCTAAACTTTCGTCTGTAATTAGTGTACCTAAAACTCCTTTTCCCATTTGAACATCTTTGATTAAACTGGAAAGATCACCTGTTATGGAAGCGGTTCGATTACTCGTCAATTTAATATTTACAACCGCTTGTTTTAAATTTATGGCGACGGAAGTATCCATTAAAATACTCCACAAATTATTGTCATTGTTTAGTCGCTCTATGATTTCCCTTAAATTGCTAGCAATGACAGAAACATCTTCATTCGTCCTTCCAATTGTTTGAATCATTTGATCTGTTTCAAAGGGAAGTTTAGTCGGTAAAAAATCGCCGTCTTGAATTCCGGGCGAATCTTTTAATCCTGGAGTAATATTTATCAGTTTATTCCCCATTAATCCATCCGTTCCAATACTCGCGATTGAATTCTTTTTAATGTACGGTTTTGTCTTGTCTTTAATTACCATAACGACAGTTACATTGGAATCACTTACGATATCAACTGATTCTACAGTTCCGATATTTATTCCACCCAAACGCACGTTGTTTCCTGGAATTAAACCGTTTACATCTTTGAAATTTGCTTTTACGCGAAACTTTGAACTGAATAAATTTTGTTTTTCACCGATGAAATAAAGCGCGGAAATAATAAAAAGTGTGCCCACAAGCACAAAGATTCCTACTCGGATATTTTTTGATTTTTCTACCATAATTATTCAAAAAAGGATTTAACTTTTTGGTCAAGGGAAGATTTTAGCTCGTCGTAGGTTCCTTCTGCGTAACATTTCCCATCGATTAACAATACGATTCTATTTGCTACCAGTTTTACACAGTAAATATCGTGTGAAATAATAATGGAGGATGTGTTGTATTTCTGTTGAACATCAATCATCAAATTACTGATTTCCTTTCCGGTAATTGGATCTAATCCCGTTGTTGGTTCATCGTAAAGAATAATTTCCGGTTTCAAAATAAGTGTCCTTGCTAATGCAATTCTTTTTTTCATACCTCCGGAAAGTTCAGCCGGCATCATGTTTTCTGTATTCGGAAGTCCAACATTCGACAACGCTTCGTGGACTAAAAAATCCACTTCTGATTTACTTTTTTTTATGCCATGACGCCGCAATGGAAATTCCAAGTTTTCACGAACCGTCATCGAATCGTAAAGTGCATTACTTTGAAAAAGAAATCCAGTTTTCATTCGAATATGGTCTAATTCGGAGCTGTTTAGTTCCGGAATGCTTTGCCCTAGAACTTCAATTTTTCCTGAATCTGCTTTCAGTAATCCAATAATGCATTTAATTAAAACAGATTTCCCAGAACCAGACTTTCCTAATACAACGATGTTTTCTCCTTTGTATAAAGTCAAATTAAAATCCCTCAACACATGATTTGTCCCAAAAGTGATGTTCAATTTCTGGATGGAAATCATTATTTCTCTGCCATTTGCTTGGTCTATTTCTGCCGTTTTCCCCATCCTTTCCTATGTTAAACCCAAGACATCCGTAATCTGAACCGCCAATAAGTCAATGATGAATACAAGAAGTGAAGCGATTACAACTGCAGAATTTGCGGATTGTCCAACGCCTTCTGTTCCTTTTTCGGAATTAAATCCTTTGAAGCAACCGATTATCCCAATAATAAAACCAAAGAAAAAAGTTTTAATCAAGGCGGGAAAAACATCGCTATATTCCAATGTTTCAAATACTTGTGTCCAAAATAAATCCCAACTTACCACGCCTTGAATATTCGCTCCAAGGTAAGCACCGTATAAGGAAACTGCATTTGCGAAAATTGCGAGTAGGGGAATCATAATTGTCGTTGCAATAACGCGCGTTACAACCAAGTATTTATAAGGATTTGTTCCAGAAACTTCCATTGCATCGATTTGCTCTGTTACTTTCATAGAACCGAGTTCTGCTCCAATACCAGAGCCAATTTTTCCGGCACAAATCAACGCTGTAATTACAGGTGCAATTTCTCGAACCAAAGAAACAGAAACCATCTTTGGTAACCAGGATTCCGCACCAAATTCAACAAGCGTTGGCCGCGACTGAATTGTTATTACAAGTCCCATGATAAATGCTGTAATCGCAACCAAACCAAGCGATTTGTAGCCAATAAAAAAGCACTGCCTTAGTAATTCTGAAAACTCTAATCCTGGTTTAAAAACTTCAATAAAAAATCTACCTGTGAATCGCGTAATCTCTCCAGTTTCATTAAATAGATTGCGGATATCTTGTGTAAGCATAGGTTTTGAGATTAAATCCAAAATGGGAGTAATATGGAAACGTTTCAAAGCGATTTACTTTTCGATTCATTCCTAAAAAACGCTTTTACATGCGCTATGATTTGTTCCAATGTCATCGAATCTGCTTTTTCTACCGCTTTCAATTTTCCCGCTAATAGCTTGTCTTTTAAGATGAAATCTTTCAATTGCGACTTCAAGTTACTCGGTCCAAAAACAAAAAGTTCAACTGAGTTTTTACTGGTTTCTAAAACATTTTTAAGAAATTCTGTCGTTTGGTGTTTTTTTCTTTCTTCGAATTTTTTTTCTTGTGTAATATGTTTTTTTCCCATGAAAACAGCTTTATCTCTATCATTTTCATGGTGAACTGCGGTTTCGATATTCGATTTTAGTTCAACGACGCTTTCCGTCGAGTTATTCAATTTCACGATTATTGCTTTTGAACCGTCAATCCATATTCCAGTTTTACAATTCATAGTTTGTGTATTAAAAGGGTATCTTTTTTTCGAATTAAAATAAAATAGGAGGGGAATTTTGGAACTGCAAAGCGCCAATTAAACGTGGTGTTGTCGGAAAACAAATTAGTTATTCTACAGGGAAAATTTACCATAATACGTGATTTATTTTTTTTTAAAAAATACACGTTTAATGGAACTAGAATAGATTTGATTATGGGTTTAGTAATACTACTAATTTAAGCGTTTTTCGTATAAAACCAAATTCTAGTTGGAAATAAATTTAACACTTTCAAAAATACAGGAATAGGTGTACCTGTTTTAACCAATTTCAAGCTACAAAAGACAGTTAAAACGAACGTACAAAAAATAGATTTCTACTTTTTAAATTTTTGATTCGTAAAGACTAATCCATTGATCCACTGTCATCTTTTTCATCAACTCCGCCAGTAAGTTCATAGGAATGTTCTCCATTTTTTTGAATCGAATACAGCTTTTTCCCATATCTAATTTCTGATTGCAATGTTTTGGATATTCCTCCACGAACCAATTTAAAAGCTTCTCATCCGCATAAATTCCCATGTGGTAAACTGCAATGAAATTCTTCTGTGATGCAATTGCCAAAAAGGGAAGAGGAAGTTTCGAATCGCAGTGATAACCGCTTGGATAAATAGAATGCGGCACAACATACCCAAGCATGCCGTAGGAAATTACTTCTTCAAATCCAGTGGGAAGATTGGCGGTTATGACTTCTCTTAATTGCTGAAAAACAGCTTTTCTATCTTCTGGAATTTGTGCAATATATTCCTCTGGAGTATTTATTTTCAATTGGTTATTTTTTTGCGATTTTACGAAGAAAATTTGAAAATGAATTCATAATTTGTTTACATTTTTAGAAAAACTATTTATTTAGTTTTAAATTAAAGCGTGTTTTTCCCACTACTCAAGTTGGAATCGTTCATTCTGAAGAGTATAACGAAGGAAGAAATTCCAGTTAGGATACCAATACACAAAATTGCAACTTCAAGACTAAAGAAATCGGCTAAAATTCCTGTTAGAATGGCGCCAATCGCGTAACCTAAATCGCGCCACAAGCGGAATATTCCAATACTTTTTGCGCGATCCAAAGGATGTGTATTTTCTGCTATCGTTGCTAAAAATGTTGGATAAACCAGTGCTGTTCCTATTCCTAAGAGGATAGAAAGCACTAAAAAATGGCTTGTTTTTTCTGCGAATACCAAAAACACCAACGCTATTGTTTGCAGGAACATTCCCCAAAATAGCAGTTTTCTTTTAGAATATTTATCTGCCATTTTACCTGTGAAAAGTTGGCTTATTCCCCAAACTGCCGGGTAAATTGCAGTTAAAATTCCAATTTCTTTTAGTTGAAATCCTTTTGTTGCCAAGAGAACAGGTAAAATTCCCCACACCATTCCATCGTTTAAATTGTTTATTAGTCCTGCTTGGGTAACAGAACCAAGATTTTTATGTTTCCATGTCGTTTCCCAAAAAACATGTTTTAATCTGGAAATTGAACTTGTTACAGCTTCCTTGAGCACATGATGACTCGTGTCTTTCACCAAAAAGATACTGGCGAATAATCCAAAAAATAAAAGTACAAAACCGATATAAAAAGGGTATGGTCTGAGTCCGTACTCGCCAGCTAACCATCCCGTTAAAAAAGCGACTAGTGCAACGGATAAATAGCCCGCAAATTCGTTAATTCCCATTGCAAATCCGCGTTGTTTTTCTCCAACAAGGTCAATTTTCATCATGACCGTTGTAGACCATGTTAAACCTTGATTTATCCCAAGTAGCACATTTGCAGCGATTATCCAATTCCAGTTTGGCGCGTATAGTAATAGAAAAGGTATCGGAATTCCAAAAATCCAGCCAATGACCAATAATTTTTTTTTACCAAATAGATGTGCCAATGCTCCAGTAAAATAGTTTGTTGTTGCTTTAACCGTTCCAAAAACGACAATAAAGGAAAGAATGGCTGTATTTGCAGAAATGCCAAAGTCTAAAGTTGCTATTTGAGGAAGAATAGAACGCTCCAAGCCAATCATTCCGCCAACAAATCCATTTATAATTACCAATAAGGTGAATTGTTTCCAGTTTTCTTTCAGTCCGAGCTGTACATTTTTCATTCCGTCAATTTTCAACAAAATTCCAATTTAGGAATCAGTTAAAAATTAACAAATGATAATTAATTACAGATTTGCTCTAATTCTACTTAAACTTACCGGCGTGATTCCAAGATAAGAAGCTATATATTTTAATGGGATACGCTGTAAAATTTGAGGATTTTCTCGCAGTAAATTATGGTAGCGCTCCTCAGCACTATGAAACTGAATACTTTCCAAGCGGTGAATGGATTGCATGTGTGATTCTTCAAAAATTTTTCTGAATAATCTTTCAATGGACTGAAATTCTGCGTAAAGTAGTGTTAATTTATCTGTTGGAATTAACACTAGTGTTGCTGCTTCTAGCGCTTGAATTGCTTTACTGGAAGGTTTTCCTGAAAATAAGCTTTCTACTCGGGCAACGATTGAATTCTCAAATTGAAAACTTTCTGTTATATCTACTCCATCCTTTAGGTAATAAATGCGCAACGCACCTTTTTGGATGAAATAGATAGTCTTACAACTTTGTCCAATTGGCTGCACTTCGGCATATTTCGGAACATTGGTCAGTGTGCAGATTTTTTCGAGTGCTGCAGCTGCTTCAGTTGAAATCGGGTAAATTGAATTTGCAAAATCTATTAATTCTTTCATTTCTACTGTTTCATTCTAAAATAAGTGTTCCAGTCGAACTTTCTTCCATTTTGATGATTTCAGCCGGATTTCCTTTAACATATAAATTTCCTTCTCCAGTAAGTGTGTAAGTCACTGATTGCGTGCTAAAAATCTTGCAATCTCCTTTCAATGCATTTTCAATTAAAGCAGTATTTGTGTGAAGCTTGCTGGCATCAACGGCCATTAATGCCATATTCCAAATTTTAAGGATGTTTGTATTTCCCGACAATGTCACTTTACCGCCGCAAGGGAAATTATTCCAGAAATAAAATGTTTCACAGTCTAGATCCAACGTTGCCTGGTTTAATTTACTGGTTAATACCAATCCAATTTCATCGCTAATTAGCGTGTTGTCGGTTAAGATATTGCAGGTTTCATTTGCCGTAATTTTAGCTAATTTGTTTACCGTTATAAAAACGACAACTTTATTTTTTCCGGGACGCATCCAATTTCCATTGTATTGATTTTCTAGTTTTAAGGTGTTATTTTCAATGGAAATTGTAATCTTTTCGAGATTTTTTTTTGCACCATCTATCTTTATTTTATTTTCCGTTCCCTGGATAAGATGCACTTCAAAAACACTGTTTAAAACTAAACTGTCAAATTCCCCTAAGGTTTTTTCGAAGGTTTCTTCCGTTAGTTGCTTTTTGCAGGAATGACTTGCAAATGCAGTTAGTATAAGAAGAAAAAAAATCCCTTTTTTCATTTTTTTGTGGTAAAAAAGTAACCAAATCCAAGCTCTGGATAATCTAGAACATGGAGATGTGATTTCATCGAAAAGCTTAATAGAAATGTTTCGTTAAATTTCCATCGCAGTATCGCTCGATTGTACATTGTTTTTTTTGATACATGATCGGTCATGCCAATATAAAACCCTTCCTGCAAAACAAAACTGAATCGGTCGTACACCAATTCCTGAGAAAAATGAATTCCTGTTCGGAAATCATACTTAGATTTATAGGTTTCAGCGCCGGGAACATTCATTTCTGTCTTCGTGGAGGAATCATAAAACAGATCCAAACCGCCTCCGATATGCAATTTTCGTTTCCAATGAAATTTGTATTCGCCGGAAAGAGACGAAGTAAAGTAAACGGTTGATTGTAAGGCTCTCGTGTGCTTTCCGCCAGCTGCAACTATTAAAGCAACTTCGTGTTTTTTTTCCGGAATGGAAAGTGTCGATGTTGTAAATGAAGTTTGCTCGCCAATCGCATAATTGATTCCTGTAAACGCGGTCAACATATTTACCCCTAGATTCGGTTCAGCCATATTGGCGTTCGAATAATGGTTGAAAGAAAGTCCTGCGTTCACAGAAAGTCTTTCCGTAAGCATGAATCGTGAACTTAATTTGAAGTTGAAATGAATATTGAGATGTGAACCAACTGAAATATTTTTAAAATTACTTTCTAGGTCAAATTTTTTCGTTGCATAACCCAAGCCCAAACCAAATTGATTCGATAATTGAAATTTCTTTTTACGAATTAAAAAGGATTGAAAATAGGGGTAAACCGCAAATTCTTCTCCAAATACCTTTTGATTACCAAGTGTTGAAAAGGAAAAAGTTAAACCGAATTCCGAATATTTATACGCTTGTTCCCAACTGGTTTTCCCTGTTGTTTTTTTAGATAAACTCAATTCAAATCCTACAATTGGTTTTTCAACCAGGTAATTGAAATGTTTGTATTCGGGTAAAATAAAGCCATAATTGCCATCGAAACGAAGCGATAGATTCTGTGATTGTTTTTGTGAAAAAAGGGTGAGCGGCAATATTAATACGAATATCCCTATTTTCCAACCGTAGTTCATACTTTATTTTTTTACTAAAAGTAATAATAACAATCATTCAAACAGCAACTTTATCTCACTATTATCCTAGACCAATGTTTTTTACTTGCGGAAAATAACCTCGTATTTTTA
>JBEDAD010000224.1:0-6781 GCA_041177985.1 Bacteroidota bacterium
CCGGAACAGATGATTCTTGACGTTTCCAGTACTTTGGAATTTTTTGGCGTTGCAAAATCAAAAATTCACTTTGAATTATTTACTACGCCTGTTTTGATGAAACAAGAAGAAACGGTTGTTGTATCCGAATTTAATGGTGAATCAAAAGTAACTGCTATTTTGGATGCTGAAGAAGTTGTATTCTCGCTTTCACCGACTGGAAAATCACTATTAGACGCAGCGGAAAAAGCAGGATTGGACGCGCCATTCTCTTGTCGTGGAGGCGTTTGTTGCTCCTGTAAAGCAAAAGTCATAAAAGGATCCGCAACCATGACAATGAATTATTCCCTAACGGAAAAGGAAATACAAGAAGGTTACATTTTAACATGCCAAGCTCACCCAGCGAGCGAGGAACTGACGATTTCATTCGATGCATAAAAAAACAATTGTAGTAGTTGGCGCAAGCCGAGGAATAGGGTGTGAAATGGTAAAACTTTTCGCTAAAAATTCAGACAATGAAATCATTGCATTGTCTAGAAACCAAGAAAAGATGGCGCAAAATTTTCAAGGTTTAAAAAACGTGCGTTGTTATGCCTTTGATTTAAGCAAATCCGTTTTCACGCAGGCTCAAGCAATTTTCTCCAATTTAAATCCAATCGATATTTTAGTGAATAATGCGGGTAAACTCGTGAATAAAGCGTTCACGGATTTATCGCACGAAGATATGCAGTTGTGTTACCAAGTTAATGTTATTGGCGTGATGGAAACGGTTCAAGCTGCACTTCCAAAAATGCTACCGACCAATGGCCACATCGTAAATATCAGTTCAATGGGAGGATTTCAAGGTTCTGTTAAATTTGCTGGATTAAGCGCCTACTCTACCTCAAAAGCTGCGGTTTGCAGTTTCACAGAGTTGTTTTCAGAGGAATACAAAGATGCACCAATCAGCATGAATTGCTTGTGTTTGGGCGCTGCGCAAACTGAAATGCTCGACGAAGCGTTCCCTGGGTACCAAGCTCCTGTTTCAGCAGAAAAAATGGCGGAATTTATTGTTGATTTTTCCTTGAATGCAAATCAATGGATCAAGGGAAAAATCCTGCCAATTTCACTTTCAACGCCTTAAATTCTCTCTTTTCCTCAAGTGGAATTGGAAGAATTTCAGGTTCCATTTTCGTGTTAAATAAAATTTCTATATCTTCATAGCTGATTCGTATTGGTAGTTGAAAAATAACATTCTTCTTGTTTTCTTTATAGTTCTTAAGATTTCCACATCTTTTGGACAAGATATACATTGGTCGCAATTCAACGACATTCCATTATTTCAAAACCCAGGAAATACCGGCCATTTCGATGGGGATTATCGCTTTGTTGCCAACTACCGAAATCAATGGAAAAGTGTTACCGTGCCGTTCAGTACTTTTTCTGTTTCAGCGGACACCCGCCTAAACAACGCTAAAAAAATTGGTTTAGGCATGTTGTTTTTTCACGATGCTGTTGGCGATGGAAAACTTCGAACGATTGAATTTCAAGGAAATGCTTCTTATTTGATGAAACTCTCAGCGGATTCAAGCCATTCGATTCGTCCGGGAATTTCTCTTGGAATCAATCACAGACAAGTGAATTCGAATCAATTTTACTTTGACAACCAGTTCAATGGCGTAAATTTTGACCCGACCTTACCAACAAACGAAATTTACCAATCCGACACTAAAGTCAATGCTACAATTGGACTTGGTGCTATTTATGAATACTATCGAAGTAAACGACAAACGATTACTGCAGGAATTGGATTCTATAACCTAAACCGACCAAACCATGGTTTTTATACGCAAGTTGTGCCACGTGATATTCGTATGAATCTTTTCGCAAAGGCACTTTACAAGTTAGATATTGATTGGGATTTAGCTCCAAGTTTATCCGTTTCAATCCAAGGAAAGTACCGTGAAATAAATTTAGGTTCTTCTTTGAAATATACCTTGCTGCAAAACGCAAAATCCTACCGGGCTTTGTATGCAGGATTATGGTACCGAAACAAAGACGCTGCATATCTAAGCATTGGAATGGACTACCAAGATTGGTTTGTCGGAATAAGCTACGATATAAATTTCTCCAAATTAGTTCCAGCGAGTAATCTACGTGGTGGATTTGAAATTGCCACCCGCTATATTCTGCACCATTTTAAACCCAAAAAAGTAAACCACCGCGTATGTCCAGATTTTATCTGATAGCACTATTTTGTCTTTTCCTTGGGAATGGTTTTTTTTCACAGTCTAATCTGGGGAATTACCTCAAAGCTGCAGAAGACAAATATACCAACGGCGATTACTATTATTCAGTGGAATTATACGAAAAAGCGATGGCGATTGACTCCAATTCCGTAGAAATTCTTTGGAAATATGCAGAAGCGTTGCGCGCTTTCAAGGACTACCGAAAAGCAGAATTTTACTATGCAAAAGTTTATGACCGGGAATCCGCAGGAATTTATCCGATGTCGCTAATTCAACTTGGATTGATGCAAAAACACAATGGGAAATATGCCGAGGCGCTAGAAACCTTTAAATTGGCAAAAAAGAAATTCTCCAAAGATAAAAAAGGGTATAATTACTTGAAATCGAAACGGGAAATGGAATCCTGTCTTTGGGCAAAAAATGCGGTGAACGATACATCCGATGTTGTTTTTTCGCGGCTTCCAGAAACGGTAAATTCGCCAGATACCGAATTCGGTCATACCGTTCAAGATGGCAAATTATTATTTTCTTCCCTGCGTGCGGATTCAATCAATCTTTCGGAGGAAGTGTATACTAAAAACTATAAAACCCGCTTGTATCAATCTCCTATCCTAGAAGGGAAGCCAGCAGCTTCCGAGAGAATTGAGGCGCTTTTTGTAGAGAAATTCAGCACTGGAAATGGTTCATTTTCCAACGATGGCAAAAAATTCTACTTCAGCTTGTGCTCCGATGAAGGCTACAATTACAACTGTAAAATCATGGTTGTATCTTATGAAAATGGAAGTTGGTCAGCAATTGATTCTTTAGGGAAAATAATCAATGAATCGGGCGCAAATACGACTATGCCAAACGTAGGAAAACTAAATGGACAAGAAGTATTGTACTTTTCTTCCAACCGTTTGGGAACAGAGGGAGGAATGGATCTTTGGTATTCAGTAATCAAAAATGGCAACCAATTTAGCAAAGCACAAAATATTAAAGCATTAAATTCTCCCGATAACGAATTAAGTCCTTGGTGGGATAGTACCAAAAACGAACTCTATTTTTCTTCCTCCTGGCACGATGGGTTTGGAGGCTATGATGTTTTCCGTAGCAACTATTCCACGCAATTTGAAAAACCAGAAAATATCGGCTTACCGTTCAACAGCGCAGCAAACGATTTGTATTACTTTAAAAGTGGCGATACTTCTTATTTTTCGAGCAATCGACTTGGCGTATTATTCAGTAAAAACCCAACTTGTTGTAGCGATATCTTCTCGGCAATTCCGCCAATTGTTCCGCAAGAAGCATCTCCCATAGAAACGTTAGCAGAATTAAACAAGCGTTTGCCGGTAACGCTCTATTTTCACAACGATTGTCCGGATCCGAAATCTAGAGATACCTTAACGAACGTTAATTATTTGGAAGGATATTCCGAATACCGTGCGATGCTAGATAAATACCAGTCTGAATATTCAAGTGGTTTAAATGGTTTAAAAGCAGAAGAAGCAAAAGAGGATATTGAAAGTTTCTTCATGGAATACGTTGATCAAGGTGTGAAAGATCTAGCTGTTTTTCAAGACTTGCTGCTTGAAGAATTGAAGAAAGGCGCAAAAATAAAAATCACAGTGAAAGGTTTTGCAAGTCCATTAGCAAAAACGGATTACAACGTTAACTTAACGAAGCGCAGAATTTCATCCTTGGAAAATTATTTGATGCACACAGAAAATGGTGCTTTTCGTCCCTATTTAAGGAATGACGCAACAAACGGAGGAAGTGTTGCAATTTCCCAAGTTCCATTTGGCGAATACACGGCAAATAAGTTGACAAGTGACAATTTTCACGACCAAAAAAACTCCGTTTATTCCAGAGCAGCTGCGATTGAGCGGAAAATTGAAATTCAAAGTGTCAATTATCTTGACCGAGATAGTTTATTCTTTATTACCGAAGTTACACCGCGCTACATCGATCTTGCCAAGATTCCGAACACCAAACAATTTTCGAAGTCTATTCAATTGAAAAACAATAGCAATACGGTTCTTGAAATTGAACGAATTGAGACTCCGAAAGAAAGTGTGAAAGTAAAATTCACAAGTCAGATTCCAGCAGGAAAATCCAGTACAATCGGGTTAGAATTTACCGGAAATTTACCGAAAGGATTATTCTCCTTCCCCGTTCAGATTTATGTTAAAAATTACAAGGAACCAATCATAATAATGGTGAATGGCGAGGGACACTAAATTTGTTATGCGGATTCAAAAATAGAATTAATATATTTGCAACCCCAAAAGTTTTTGAATATGAAAGCAATCCAGGCAAAGAGACCAAGATTAATGTTTATTGACATTGCCCGCTCCATTGCAATATTACTGATGCTGGAAGGGCATTTTATCGATCAAACACTTGGCTTGAATTTTAGGAGTCCAGATCCTCACTTTGTAAACCCAGCCTATTTTTGGTACGATTGCTGGCACATTGTTAGAGGATATACATCGCCGATGTTCCTCACCATGACTGGTTTAATTTTCACTTTTTTATTGTACACCAAACAAAGTGCAACATATTTTAAAAATGACCGCGTTAAAAAAGGCTTCAGAAGAGTTGCTGAATTACTATTCTGGGGGTACTTATTAAATCCAAAAGGTTTTCATATTCTTCAATGTATTGCGATTGGAATGCTTGCATTATTAATCGTTTACGGAATATATCGGTTGATTCGTGTGATTCCACTTTGGCTCTTCTACTTTGCGATTTCTCTGCTAATTTTTTCGTTTTGGGCACCATTGAATGAATTACAGGTTGATGGCACTCGAATAGCATGGCCTGTCGGTTGGCCTAAATTTTTGCAGAACATGATTAGTGCACCGTCCTACAGATCTGTTTTTCCTTTAGCACCGCATTTAGGATATACTTTTTTTGGCGCAGGAATTGGAGTTCTTTTGCACGCGCAATGGATGAATAAGTTTAAATGGAATATTTCAATTTTTCTAATTTCATTAGGACTGATTTTTACCTTTTATTCTACAGAAATACTTTATGGATTATTCCACTTTTTTAATACTAATTTTGGATTTAGCATCGAAAATTTAGCGAAAGGAAACTGGTTGTTTGAAAATCTAGGTGTTGTATTGATTGTTCTTGGTTTACTTTCTACACTTGAGAAAATAATTACCATTCGCGATAATCTATTTTTAAAAATTGGACGTAACACACTCCCTATTTTTGTCATTCATATGATAATTTTGTACGGTGCGATTATACATGTTGGAATTTCAACTTTTTTTAGTTGGAAACACAACCCGCTTAATCCATATGAAGCAGCAGTTGGTGCCGCTTTATTTCTAACTTTATTCGTGGTTCTTGTTTATTACCTCGAACCTTTGACAAAGTTTTACAAAAAAATTGTACACATCCTTTTTCCTTTTTTAGATAAATCCAACAAAATCGCCTAACTGTATTTTGCAACAAATTGACTTGAGGCACTAACTGTCTGTAAGGAACTCGCGGGGTATTCGTATCTTTGCTAAAATCACATTCAAAATGAGCGAAACAATTGGATCTGAATCCGATAAAAAACCAAGATTAAAATTCATAGATATGGCGAGGTCCATTGCTATACTTTTAATGTTGGAAGGTCATTTTACAGGTTCAGCATTATCAAATGAATACAAGAGCAGCGAATACTTTTTATACACCGTTTGGGAAACGATTCACGGCATAACAGCACCGTTATTCTTTACCGTAACCGGGCTGATATTCGTTTATCTCTTAACTGCGAATAATGAAATAAATTTCCGGAAAAACATCCGTGTTAGAAAGGGATTTAAGCGCGTAATCGAATTGATTTTCTGGGGTTATTTGCTTCAATTAAAGTTGTGGAGTATGTTTAAAGCCTATATGGCTGGTAGTGAAATTCGTTTGGAACGATTCTTTTCTTTTCATGTTCTGCAATCCATCGGTGTCGGAATCTTTTTATTATTACTGGTTTATGGGTTGTATAAATGGATTAATAAAGGTGCATTATATTGGTATTATTTGGCGACTGCTCTACTGCTCTATTTCTGTAACGCGTACCTACAAAATTATGTTTTAATAGAAGAAGCCATGGTCGCGGCTAGAATAAAATCTAATCCGGATTATCTTCCAATTGGCGCGCATCCTATCATTCAAAACATGATTTACGGCCCACATTCCAGTTTTGGGTTTGTTAAATTCTCAGGTTATGTTCTACTTGGTGGAATGCTCGGAAGTATGATTCGAATATATGAAAAGAACACCCTAAAACTTTGGTTTGGACTTTCTTTCATATTGATAGGAATTTTTGTAAATATATCGATCCAAACTATTTTTCATTCCATTGACCACCTTACGAACTATATCGGTTTAACGGAAAATGGTGTGTTGCGGTTAAACAGTACTTATTTTGTTCGATTTGGTCAGGTTCTTGCTGTATTGGGAATTCTGATCCTTATAGATAAATACATGACCATAAAATCAAAATTATTTTTAAAAATTGGACAAAACACCTTGCCTATATATATTCTTCACAGTATTATTTTATACGGTGGTATTTTAGGGATTGGTTTGAACCCGAT
>JBEDAD010000225.1:0-5093 GCA_041177985.1 Bacteroidota bacterium
TTTTTTTATGTGTAAGTTGTTTGATTTCTAGTAGAAGCAAACACTTGTAATACTTATGCTTTTCTCAAGGTTGAAGGACAAACATAATCCGTCTTTGGAACAGCTGTTTTCGCTATTGCACTGAATCCGCCTTCCACTTCTATAAAGTTATTATACCCTCTAGATTTTAGAATAGATGCAGCAATCATACTTCTGTATCCACCTGCGCAATGAAGAATAAATGGCTCTTCTTTAGGGAATTCCGCCATGTCTTCATTGATGAAATCTAATGGAATACTTTTTGCACCATCCACATGTTCGGCAGCGAATTCGCCTGGTTTACGCACGTCGATTACAATTGGTGCGTTTTTAAATCTTTCTGCAAAATCATCTGCTGAAATTCGTGTAACAGAATCCATTTCTTTTCCCGCAATTTTCCATGCTTCGAAACCATCTTTTAAAAAGCCAATTACATGATCATATCCAACACGAGCAAGACGTTTTACCGTTTCCTCTTCTTGTCCAATTTCGGTAACCAATAGTAATTCCTGATTCACATCTGGCAACATTGCACCAACCCATGGTGCAAATTGACCATCCAAACCAATATTGATACTATTTGGAATAAAGCCTTCTGAAAAAATCTTTGCGTTTCGTGTATCTAGAACCACTGCACCGGTTTCATTCGCTGCAGCTTCAAAACCTTCTGGAGTAAGTGCTTGCAAACTTCTTTCCATTACATCAGTAATATTTTCGTAACCTGTTTTATTCATCATTACGTTCATTCCAAAATAGCCCGGAGGCGGCAATAAACCATCTGTTACTTCTTTAACAAATTCTGCTTCAGTCATGTTTGAACGTAAAGCATAATTCATTTGCTTTTGTTCACCAATAGTTGAAACAGTTTCCTTGCTCATATTTTTACCGCAAGAGCTGCCCGCACCATGCGCTGGGTAAACGACAACATCGTCTGCAAGTGTCATAACTTTATCGCGAAGAGAATGGAACAACGTTGCCGCTAATTCTTCTTGCGTCATCGATGCCGCTTTTTGCGCTAAATCTGGGCGACCAACATCTCCAATAAATAAGGTGTCACCCGAGAATAAAGAATGGTCTTTCCCATTTTCGTCTTTCAATAAAAAACACGTGCTTTCCATTGTATGGCCTGGCGTATGCAAAATCTTAAAGGTCACGTCACCCAATTTCAACTCTTCACCATCTGCTGCGATATGCGCGTCATACGTCGTTTTTGCATTTGGACCAAAAATAATGGTAGCCCCAGTTGCTTTAGCAAGATCAACATGTCCTGAAACAAAATCTGCATGAAAATGTGTTTCAAAGATATACTTGATTTTAACGTTGTCTTTTTTTGCACGTTCCAAGTATGGTTCCACCTCTCTTAGCGGATCGATAATTGCTGCTTCTCCATTTGATGTGATGTAATATGCTCCTTGAGCTAAGCAACCTGTGTAAATTTGTTCAATTTTCATGATGTGTTTATTTTATAATGTTGTTAACAAAATTCATAGAATTAAATCATATTTCTTGTAACAATTGTTACCTAATACCCAATTTACTATAAATATACGTATAAATTATCCCCTATTACCTTAAAAATGGTAGTTTAAAAGAAAGTTACATGTCACCATATTTACTTTGTTATGTATGTATTTAGCTGTATTATAAGTCTCTCCAGCTGCAATCTTACCGACAATTAGAATTTGCGCGTCGAGTCCTTTGAAAATTTTAGAAAAAGAATATCGAAAATCTAAATTTAATTGAAAATAAGAAGGAAAAGCATATTTATTTAGTGCGGTATTTTTCACATCTGGCATTTGGATATAACCTGCCGAAAAACCTGTTTTCATGCGGTACTTCGGTGAATTAAGTTGCGTTTTAAACACAAAAGCAGTAGAATTACCAACTCCTTCATTTCGTTCTCTTGGCAGGAATGTAAAAAATGGATCCCTCCCCCATTCACGCGGAAACAAATACCTTCCGTGCTTCGTAATGTGATTAAAATTCAAGGAAAGATCAAGGCGCTTCCACCTTACTCCAAAACGCCCACCGAAAGTCATTGCTTTCCCGTTTTTAGTGAAATATGTTTTGGTGGGATTTTCGTTACCGCCATTATTTACGCCATCTTGCCGGATAAATTGACCGGATAAATAGAGCGATTTCTTGTTTTTAACTTTTTGTTCGATGTCTGCTTGAAATAATGCAGAATTAAAAATATTGTCGACATATACATTCCAAACTTGCAATTTTAGCCATTCCGAAGTTTGGTGGGTAACTCCTAATAGTCCTACACCATTGCTTTTTAAATTCCCATAATAATTGGACTTAGAACCATCCGGATTAACACCTGAAGGATAGAGTCCAATCGAATTATCCACGCCAAACCATCTGGCTGTTCCACGAGGCGAAATAGCGTATAGCCATCCACCTTCGAATTTTATTTTTTTTAGCTTTTCGGAAACAAACCAAACCCCTTCAACACTTGTTGGTCGCATTCTTCCATCTTGCAAATTAATAAATGGTGTGTTAATGAGTTGCCGTCCAAAAGTTAGCTGCGTTTTCTTGAAATAATATTTTAAATAAAACTCTTCCAATCGATCAATATCTTTTTTATTAGCTGGATTTTCCTGGTCAAACAATCCTATTTCATAACGGGATGGCTGCCCACTCATTGGATCTAGTTTTGACAAGTCAGAAGACAAAACATTAAAAACATACGTTCCACTGATTCCCAACTCAAAACCATGAAATTTTGCAGTATTGAAATGAATTCCACCACCAATTGCATTTGCAAAATAATCTGTTAATCCTCCTTCGTTTTCAGTGAACATAAAAAAGTTTCGAAAATGCCCGCTATACTGTCCATTTTTAAAAGCATACAATAAGGTGGAACTATCGTTGGACTGGTTTTTTAAGCCCGAAAAAACAGCAGGTTTTTCATTGATTTCTTGGTGTTGACTAAAGCATGAGGTGATTAAAAAAAAGCTAAAGAATGTTACTAAGATGGCTAATTTCATTGGTTTTTTCTCTAGATTATATTTCTTTTATAAACTGCTTAGCACTTAATTTCCAGCCTTGATATATGCCCATCCAAGGTTTTGTTTATCCACAATTTCTATAATTCCTGCCTCTACAATTTTTGTGAGTTGCAACAAATCCTCTTTTTTAACATTTCTCTCTTTCATTGAAAAGCTGCAGGCGACAAAATCTACGCTTTTTAATGCCGAACTTTCAATTTGTTTCGATACCGTAGTTTTATCCTTAACAAGTAATGAAAGACCTGGTCCGTGGCAAACAACTTCAATGCGGGTATCCGGTGCAACAGATATTATATTATTCAATTGTTTAACTAACATTTTGTGGACGTTAGTATCTGCGCTGGTTAATTGCATGACAATTTTTCTAGGTTCTTGTTTTATTTCAGTTGTAGAAATAACGTTCATTGAATTTTCTTTTCCTTGTCCAAAAACAGCTGTATTCAGAAATAAAACCATTGCAATAAAAAGTATTTTTTTCATTTTCATATCGTTTTAAATTAGTAAAATGTGTAATCTACTCCTGTTACCTGTGTCAATAAGTTTTGTGGTGCGTCCAGCACTTTAGCGTGCATTGGCGGCGTTGGCGTAACTGGTGAATTGACTGCTAAATATTCTAACATTACCTGATGAAGTGTAAATTTGGTATTTTTGGCTTGTCTAACATTTTTCATTCTGCACAAGACATCATCCGGATCGCCATCCCTTTCGCATGCCAGCACACTATATTCTGCCAATAAATCTAAAGGTTTTTCGTCTACAAGAATTGATTCAACTCTATTTCCAAGGGAATCAAAGGCGCGAAAATCCACTTTCATTCCTTTAAATTTAATCACCCATCCACCGAATCGTTTGGATGCATCTTTGGCAAACACATTATTCAATTCTTTCTCCAACCAATCCTTTAATTGTTGTCCTGTTACGACCCCTGTTCTGACCGTACTGTCTACCGGTAGCATATCGTAGATAAAACCATTGTGAATCGGAATATTTCCGGTTTCATCTCTTGTACTTCTTGGTGGGCAAAAGCGAAAGCCATTTGAAAGTGCTATATTTATTTCAGGAAATTTCCACTTTAGTGCATCAACAATCAGTGTGTCAATTGGATTTTCCACCACAAAATAGCGGTACAAAGGAATTTTGCTGTAACCAACTATTTTATTGATATCCTTCTCATAAATATGTTCCTTTTCCTTGATTAGTTCGAGAACTTGCTTATTTGGTTTTAATTCTGATTCCTTTACTTCCAATAAAGAATAGGAATCTGCTATTACCTTACCATTTTTTATTGTTAAGTCCAATTTTCCAATAAAGGAGCCAAAAGCACCTGGCTCGACTACTTTCGCATATTTACATTGTATCGGTTTTCGAACGCGTTCGTGCGTATCTCCGCCAAGAATGTAATTTACCCCTTCGCATTCTGGCAAATTTGCTAAGTTAATCTGCTGCGAAAGTCCTAAGTGACCTATGATTGCAATAAATTGACACTGTTCTTGGTTTTTCAAAACATCGACATAATACGCCAAATTTTCCTCTGGTTTTGTATAAACAATTCCCTTGCTGTAGTTGGGAGACTGGCGCAATGGTACTAGATGATCGGTGTAACCAAGGAATCCGATTTTAACACCTGCAACATGCCAAATATGGTAGGGTTGAAAAACCAATTCGCCACGCTTGCCTTCACCGAGATCGTGGTAAAGATTTGCACAAATTTTTGGGGCGTTTAGTGCTCCCATCAGCGTTTGCATTTTTCGTTTACCGTAAATAACTTCCCAATTTCCAGGTAAATACAAATCGTAATTCAAGGCGTTTAAAATAGGAACAAACGCCTCACCTGTTGTTTTCACAGACAATTCACTTCCTTGGAACATGTCGCCGGTATCCATCAAAAAAGTATTGGGATTTTTCTTTCTTAATTTTTCAAAGTAAGTTGCTAATTGCGCATATCCACCTGTTTTTCGAAATTTTATTTGATTTTCCTCCCAAAACAATTCATCGTGCGGATGGATTTGGCAATGTACATCCGTGGTTTGAAGTATACTTATAACCGTTTCATCTTTC
>JBEDAD010000226.1:0-4063 GCA_041177985.1 Bacteroidota bacterium
AGTATAAAGGACAAGAAAATTCTTTACTATCCCTTGAAAAAATCAGATAAATTGACAGAGCTATTGGAACAGTTGGACGAAGATGAGAATTCAGATTTAAATATAAGTTCCAATCAAATGCCGAAAGAACTAATTCGCTATTACAATCAATTAAAAGATATTGAAGCAATGACTGGCATCCAAATGCGCATGCCTTTTGAGATTAACATGCATTAAGAAATCAAGACTTACACGCGTTGAAGAAGCTATTCGATCACGCGATTATTTGATATAAAAAAACCTCCAGATACGGAGGTTTTTTTATACTATCTATTAGAGCTAAACATTAAATCTTGATGGTTTTATTTTGCAGCCATTTCTACAAAAGCATCGTATGAAACCTCTTTTTCATTTAATTTAACCGTACTCTTAAAAAACTGCGTTAATTTTTGTTCCGCCAACATATCAAAAACACGTGTTGACTCCTCTTTATTTTGTAAAACCTGCATCGCAGAAGCTGTCAATTCAGCATCTTCCGGCGCTGGAATACCATATTGCGCATAATTGCTAATCAACAAGCCTTTCGTGAAATCGATAACTTCCTGGTTGTCCAATTTGATTTCGTTGGTTTTGAAAATGTTTCCTTGGATCAATTGCCACTTCAAACTTTTCGCATAGCTATCAAAGTCCTTTTCTATCTGTTCTTCGGTAATTGGAGTTTCAGAAGATAGTTTTATCCATCTTTTCAAAAAGTCACTTGGTAAAGTCACTTTTGTTTTCTCCACAAGATTTTCAAAAATATCACGCGTTAGCATGCGATCAGAATCATTTGAAAACATCCCAGCTAAATCAACTGAAATTCGTTCTCGCAATTCTTTTTCGGAGGAAATTGTTCCAGGTCCAAATAATTTATCGAAAAGATCTTGGTTTAAATCCGCCAATTCCATTCGTTTAATTTCATTGATAGTCATTTGGAATTTATCCGAGATTGTTGGTAAATCTTCTTCTTGAATACCAAGCATTGCTGCGGTGTCTTTCGCTCCTCTAGATACTGTGACAGGATTGACAACAATTTTATCCCCAATTACTTTTCCGAGTAAGGATTCTTTCACTTTTTTATCTTCCGCAAATTCCATTGAAAAAGTGGAAGAATGTAAAATTCCACCTTCTAAAATTGAACCGTCGTCTTTCAATTCAACAAATTGAGCCAAAATCATGTCGCTTTCCGCAACTGCATTGCTGGAAATCAATTTACCATACCGACGACGAAGGTCATCAATTTGCTTGTCGATTAAAGCAGCATCTATTTTTACTTTTACGTAATCGTATTTACTTTTTGAAGATAAAGGAATTTCAAAAGTTGGCGTTAAACCAATTTCATATTCAAAATGGAAAGTGTCTGGTTGTTCAAAACTTCCAACTACATCTACACCCGCTTTAGGAATTGGGTTCCCAAGAATTTCTATTTTATTTTCTTCAATAAACTTATATAGTGCTGCATTAACAAGTTTATTCAACTCATCCACTAAAACCGCTTTACCATATTGCTTGTGAATCATCCCCATTGGAACATGTCCGGGACGGAATCCTGGAACTTTAGCGTTTTTTCGGTATTTATCCAGAGCAGCTTTTACTTTATCCTGGTAATCAACTTGAGCAATTTGCACTTTTAACACTGCGTTTATCGCATCAACATCTTGACGAATTACGTTCATCTTTCTATAAATTTATAAACTATATTAAACAAAAATGGTCTCGTTAGAAAAAACGAGACCATTTTTAGTGCGGATGGAGGGACTCGAACCCGCATACCTCTCGGCACTAGATCCTAAGTCTAGCGTGTCTACCAATTTCACCACATCCGCAAATTTATTTCAACACATTCAGACCTCGACTGGTCTTTTCCTTCCGTATTCAATACTTTCAGGAGTGCAAAGATATTGAATTATTTTAAACAAAGAAATTCTACAGCAGAAAAATATTTCTTTTCTTTTTTTGTGGAAAAGTCTTGTTTGGGAATGTAACTTTTCATTTGAATTCAAATTATCTTTGCACAAAACAAAAGTATGTTAAGTATTGATCCAAAAACGTTACCAATTCCGAAACTCCACCAATATTTACTTGGAGCGATTGGACCGCGCCCTATTGCGTTTGCATCGACAATTGACGGGGATGGAAATCACAACCTTGCACCTTTTAGTTTTTTCAACGTTTTTAGTGCAAACCCTCCAATTCTAATATTTTCACCTGCACGTTCCGGCCGCACCAATACAACAAAAGACACCTATAACAATGTAAAAATTGTTCCGGAAGTGGTAATCAATGTTGTCAATTACGAAATTGTTCATAAAATGAGTTTGGCGAGCTCCCCTTATCCTGCAGGAGTGAGTGAATTTTTAAAAGCTGGATTTACACCCATTCCATCCGAAAAAATCAAACCTATGCGCGTTGCAGAATCGCCAGTGCAATTTGAATGTATTGTAAAAGAGGTGATTGAATTGGGAACAGAAGGTGGCGCTGGAAATTTGGTAATCTGTGAAGTTGTCCAAATACACATACACGAAGCCGTATTGGATGAAAACGGCATGATTGACCAGCATAAAATTGATCTTGTAGCGCGAATGGGCGGAAACTGGTATTGCAGAGCCGATAACAAATCGATGTTTGAAATATCCAAACCGATTACAAGTTGTGGCATTGGCTACGATCACATTCCAGAAGACATTTTAAAAAGTACTGTTCTGTCAGGCAATGACTTAGGGCAACTTGGTGGGATAGAAATTTTACCGAATGAAACGGATGTAAATGAATATAAATTGGTGGAATTAAGTGAATTATTTATATCTTTAGAAGACGAACCTATAAAATTAGAACTTTCCTTGCACCAAAGAGCGAAGGATTTACTTGCTGAAAACAAATTGGAAGAAGCCTGGATGACGCTTCTTTCCTTTAATAATTGAGAATAAAAACAACCATAAAATAAATCAACCAATATGTTTAAATTAACAGGAACCGTAAAAGTTTTGAACCCAACGGTTCAAGTGTCGGAGAAATTTGCGAAAAGAGAATTCGTGATAACAGAAACTTCTAGCATGTATCCTCAGGATATTTCTTTTCAGGCAACGCAAGACAAATGTTCAATGCTGGATGCAATTCAGCCAAATGACCAAGTTGAAGTTTCCTTCAATTTACGCGGTCGCGAATGGACAAGTCCACAAGGAGAAGTGAAATATTTCAATTCCTTAGAAGCTTGGAGAATTGAAAAAGTTGGACAAGGAATGCCGCAGGGAATGCCACAAGGCGGACCTTCAGCTATGAATCTTGATCCAATTGCAGCAGCGCCTTCTGCAGCTGTAAATACGGCAAGTGACGACGACGATTTGCCTTTCTAAATTCGGCAACGACAGGACATACTTTAAAGCTGGACAATTGTTCAGCTTTTTTCATGGTATAAAAGTCCGCTAAGAGGAAAGATTTTGGCTAAATCAGCTTCTGTTTACGAAAGCAATTGCTCATGAAACCCGCCAATTTCTTTTTCAGAATCAATAAAATGTATTTCATAAATCCAGAAGCGTTCGTTTCCGGATGTATCTTTATTGCGCATCCATTCATGGTTTTCGTGGTGAATATAATTGATGGTATCCTCTCCGACTATTTTTTCATGTGGAAAGTTCCCAATCAAATGCCCACAATGTTCTGCGCCAAATTTCCATCCTTTTTTTTCTGCCAATTGTTGCGTGAAATGGTAAAAATCAGCACCTGTCAAATCCTGTTTGTTTTGGTGATAAAAAATCTTTCCTGCTTCCCAGGCTTCTTCCACATCTCGCTTTAGCTTTAGCTTATTCGGATCTTCTCCAATCACATACGTTCTGCCAAGGTCCGCTTCCCATTCGTCGAATACAGGACCGAAATCAAAAAAAAGAATGTCATTTTCAGTCAACACAAGATTTGGTGGGTTTTCCCGATACGGAAGCAAGGTGTTTTTACCAGAACGAACAATTCGCTTGTGCCAGAATTTAGATATACCGAACAATTCAAATGCTAATTCGAATAATTCCGAATTCAGTTCATTTTCTGTTTTTCC
>JBEDAD010000227.1:0-2508 GCA_041177985.1 Bacteroidota bacterium
AATTATCACGAAAAAATCTTGCAGGACTATTTGTTCAAGCGAGAATAAATCCAACTGAAAAAGAGACTATCGACAAAGTTTTATCCGCTCGCAACCCAGAGTCCTTTCTCGCCGTTATTCAACAGCTGCAGACAATAAAAACGTTTATTTCTACAATTCTAATTTCTACAGAACGTTCAACAGAAGTGGTTAAAAACTTAAGGAATTTCATTAAAATAGATTCTAACCAACAGCGTTCAACCGTTGATTTAAAGAAGAACATATCAACGGTAATTGATATTTTTAATTACCAGATCAAAAACAAAATAAACCTTCGCGTTGATTTGATGGACAACTTATTTATCGAAGGCTACGATGTGAAATTATTCCAACTTTGGTCGAATTTGATCAAAAATGCTGTGGAAGCAATTGAGGATGCTGGAGATATTTGGATTTATAGTACTGTAACCGATAACACCATAGAAATTTCGATTGAAAACAATGGAGAAAAGATATCGGATGAAACTATGAAACTCATGTTTAACAAATTCTTCAGCACCAAATTAAAAAGTAATGGAACAGGTTTAGGCTTAAGTATTGTAAAAAATGTGTTGGATGAACATTCTGCAAAAATTGAAGTAAGTTCCAGTGCTGAGAAAACTGTTTTTAGAACTATTTTCCCTAAGAATTCTTCCTGTTAACCTCCGTTCGGCGCTAAATTGTATTGAGAATGCTTGAAAACATTCAGCTTTTAGGCAAAGTCTATCGGTTTTTAGTCACAAATACACGATCCGTATCTACCTGTTTTTCCAACACTTGAAAGAATTCTTCTCTTTTTTCTTCCGGAATACATGCCAATGGAAATGTTAGCTGTAAATCTTTGATATAATCAAAATAAATAGTGTCCTGTTGAATAGAAATTTTGCGTAATCCTGAAAAATAAATTAGGGAAACATCGCGATCCGCAACTACAATTGCTTTTTTAGTTACGCCAGCACGAAAGCGCGAATTGGTTGATCCAACAAGCAAGAATACAAGATTATCCGCTGCCCCAAACCAAAATCCAATTGCTGGCATCCAAGCTTCGGAAGTTAAATTATATAAAACCGTTCCAACAAAGAAAAGCACCATCGCCTCTAACAAAGTATACACCTGAACGCGCTGAATTCTTTCTTTGCTCATCGGCTCGTTCCATTTGAATTTATTGGTCTGACTAACCATTCGCAAGCCCATCCAACGTCTAATTGTTCGACGAAGATTAATAACAAAAACCAATAAACCAATTGCTAGAAAGATTTTAAAACGGTATTGTAACTGACCACCGGAAGTGCGGAAAAATTCTACCGGCAAATCAAAACCAACCCAAATTGTAAACAACATCGTTGGAAATAGGATAAACAGTAAAAGAACATTGATGAATTTATTCATTTGGAATCATCTTAAGTTTTCTTTTTAGCGCCTCAATTTTGTTCTTCGAAGCATTGATTTTTCCTTCCACTTCCTTTCGTAAAAGATCAGCACCTTTTGATTTTGCAAAGAATCCAAGATTGTTTTCGTATTGAAGCATATCGTTTTTAATTTGCTCAATTTGCTGCCGAATTTCTGATTTTTCACGGGAAAATAACCGTTCTGCATCCGGACTAGATGCCAAGGTATCTATTCGAGCCTGAAAAAGTATTTTTTCCTTCTCATCTCCTTCCAATTTCAATTTACTGTAGTGCGAATCAATAGCTGTTTTGTACGCGTTGTAAACAGTGTCATTTTCCTTCATTGGCACCTTGCCTGCGGTATTGAATGCCTCTGTAAATATTTTTAAATCTGCTAAAACTTGTCGCTTATCCTCGGAAACAACGTAATTTTCAATGTTTTGAATGATTGCTTGTTTCGCTAATAAATTAGTTTCTAACAAGCCATCTTGTTGTTCGAAATGTTTTTGTCGGTTATTGAAAAATGAATCACATGCTCCACGAAAATCCGACCAAAGTTTTTGTTCTAATTTTTGTCCTGCGTGGCCGCAAGATTTCCATTGTTTTTGCAATTGCACTAGTTTTTCCGCTGAATTTTTCCAATCTGTAGAGTCTTTCAAAGCAATTGCTTGGTCAATAATGCGTTGTTTATCTTCAGCAATTTTTCCGAATTTCTCTTGAATTTTCCCAAAAAACTGTTTCTTTTTTGCAAAAAACTGATCACACAGACCTCTAAACTCTTGCCATATCGCTTCGTTCTCTCTTCGGGGACCAAATCCAACTGCTTTCCATTTTTCCTGAAGTTCGAGCAATTTAACCGTTGTTTCTTCCCACATTTTAACCGAATCGTTGGCTTCAGAAGTGGAAATCAATTCAACAGTTTGGGCTAACAACTCTTTTTTATGGTTTAGATTTTCCAATAAATTTGTTCGTCGAATATCATAAAAAACATTAACGCGGTCATAAATTGCGCGCACTTGCTCCCAATATTTTGCTTTAAGTGCTTCCCATTCTTCGTTAACAACTGGACCTATTTCTTCCCATTCATTTTGCAATGCTTTGA
>JBEDAD010000228.1:0-4372 GCA_041177985.1 Bacteroidota bacterium
AATCATTACTGGGATATACCTATATGAATCCAATAAGTTTGAACCGCGATTCTGCTTATATCTCCACCTTTTCAGATGCAGGATCTAAATTATTAAAATATCGCTTTAAACATTTGGCGAAAGCCGATATTCAGGCAACCTACAAGAATTTCAGTCTTGGGGCATCGATGCGCTATAATAGTAACATGTCAAATATTGATGCCGCTTTCGAAGATGGTTTTCTTGGGCAGGAATTTCTTGTCGGTCTGAAAGAATACCGCGAAAGAAATTCGAAAGGTGCCTTGGTTTTTGATCTGCGATTTGGAATAAAATACCAAGAAAAATACCGCGTTGGATTTATCGTAAACAACCTGCTCAATGCGGAATACATGAGTAGGCCGGCTGATATTCAAGCACCTAGAAGCTTTATCGTTCAACTGCAATTCACACTATAACAGCTGTTTTTTACAATCAAAACAGAAAAAATTGTATTTTAGCGAACACCGTTAAATTGAATTAAATATTACCCATTTATGAAATACTTACTACTCGTTTTTCTTTTGCTTCCGATTCTTGGTTTTTCACAAATTACTGGAAAAGTGACGTTCTTTAATTCAAAAGAACCAATCGTAGGAGCGAAAATCATCGCTTCAAATGGACAAAAAGCAATTTCTGATTTCGACGGGAAATTTAAATTAGAAGTTAACACTTTTCCCGTTACCCTTATAACTAGTTTTTTACCCTTTGCAAATGATACACTAGTTGTAAAATCTGCGGGGGAAATAACAATTGCTTTAAAGGAGCGCATTCAAAATATTGCAACTATTGTAGTTTCTGCCGGACGAAGATCACAGGATATTGAAGAAGTGCCAATTTCGATGGAAATCATTAAAACCGCAATGATTGATAACAAAGGAATCACCGATCTGGAACAAGCCGTGGATCAGAGTCCTGGCGTTTATGCAATGGATGGACAAGTAAGTATCCGCGGTGGAAGTGGATTTTCCTATGGCGCTGGAAGTCGGGTTTTATTACTTTGGAATGGCGTGCCAATGCTGTCTGGCGATGCTGGAGATACAAAGTGGAATTCCATTCCCATGGAACAAGCTTCGCAAATTGAAATATTGAAAGGGGCTTCATCCGTTTTATATGGCAGTGGAGCATTGAATGGTATTATTTCTCTTACAGAAAAAGAACCCGGATTAAAAGGAGAAACCCGCGTAAAAGTGCAAAGCGGTTTGTATGGTGATCCAAGAAGACAAACCCTAAAATGGTGGTCGACAAATCCGATGTTTTACCAGATAGAAGCATATTATGGGAAAATGCATAAAAAATTCGGGTATACCATTTCCACCACCGGATTTAAAAACGAAGGTTACCGCCAGGGAGAAACCGAAGATCGCGCAAGATTGAGTGGCTCCCTATTTTTCCGTCCAGAGAAAATTAAACGGTTAAAAGCTGGAATCGGATATAATTTTCAGTACCAAAAAACGGGAAATTTCCTAATCTGGCAAAGCGATACTTTTGCCTACACTCCAAGCGGAGGAGCCGATACGAGTCTTGCAACATCCACATTAACCTACAATACTGGCGTTCGACTGAGTTTGGATCCGTATATTAAATACATCGATCGGTACAATAACCGGCACAATCTCAAAACTCGAATTTATTACGTAGACAATACAAATATCACCAACAAAGCGCAAAGTTCTGGCTCTTCCGTGTCTTATGCGGATTATCAATTCCAGCGTTCTTGGAAAAATGGAATCGAGTTAACAACCGGTGCTACAACAATTTACACCGTAGTAAACTCGAACTTGTTTGGCGATCATTCTTCCACGAATAGTGCAATTTATGCGCAATATGAGCAAAAAATCGGAAGATTAGATATTACGAGTGGAGTGCGGTTTGAATATTTCAAACAAGATAATATAAACGGCGATTCAGACTTTTATTTCGGTAGCTTAGAAAGCTTGAATAAAATTCCAGTTACTCCAATTTTTCGTGCAGGAATTCATTATAAAATTGCAAAATATACGCATTTAAGAGCTTCTTTCGGTCAAGGCGTTCGTTATCCATCCGTTGCGGAAAGGTATACGGTTACGAGTGTTGGGGCGCTAAATATTTTTCCAAATCCAAACTTAAAACCGGAAACAGGCTGGGCAGCGGAAATTGGTGTGAAACAAGGCGTAAAAATGGGCGGCTGGAAAGGTTTGATTGATATTGCAGGTTTTGTGAATCAATACGATAACATGATGGAATTTACCTTTGGACTTTACCCTGTGGAAGGAATTCAAGTAAATCTAACCAATCCTGAAGATCCAGGATACATCACTAAATGGCTAGGTTTTCAGGCTCAAAATGCCGAAAAAGCTCGAATTTCCGGAATGGAATTTTCCTTTAATAGTCAGGGGAAAATAAAGGAAGTTGAATTAGTAACTTTAATTGGGTATACTTACATGAACCCAATTAGTTTAAATAGCGATTCATTATACAATTCAAATTTTTCTGATTCTGGCAGTAACATGTTAAAATATAGATTCAAACACCTTGCAAAAGCTGACGTTGAAGCAACCTGGAAAAATTTTAGTGTTGGAGCATCCTTTCGTTGCAATAGTTTTATGCCTAATATTGACAAAACTTTTGAAGATGGTGTTTTTGGAACGCAAATTTTGCCTGGTTTAAAAGAATACCGTTCCAGAGATACTGGAGGCAACCTTGTGTTTGATGCAAGAATTGGTTATTCCTTTAAAAATCATTATCGCGTAGGTTTTATGGTTAATAATATTTTGAATGCGGAATACTCCACCCGACCGGGAGATATTCAGCCGCCAAGAACGTTCTTGGTTCAACTGCAAATGAAATTTTAATGAAAGTACTTGGTGTAATACCCGCCCGATTCGATTCGTCGCGATTTCCTGGAAAACCTTTGATAGATTTGAAAGGGAAAACAATGATTCAGCGCGTTTACGAAGGTGCAAAAAAATCTTCTTTAATAACGGAAGTTATCGTTGCAACGGATAACCAGCGCATTTACGACGAAGTAATTCGCTTTGGCGGTTCGGTGCGCATGACCAAAATTTCACACACCAGCGGAACAGATCGCTGTGCAGAAGTTGCAAAAGAATTCCCAGAAATGGATGTTATTATCAACATTCAGGGAGACGAACCTTTGGTTGATTACAGGCAGTTGGAGGTATTAATTGAAGCTTTTCGCCAGGAAAAAACAGTTATTGCAACCTTGGGAAACACTTCTATAAATTTGGAGGATATTGAAAATCCAAATCGCATTAAAGTAGTTTTAAATAAGCACAACGAAGCGTTATATTTTAGCAGAAGTGCGGTTCCTAATTTTGTTCATTCCAAAGGAAATCCTTTGGAAAACTACCCTTACATGCGACACATTGGTTTGTATGCTTACAGAGCACAAACGTTGCAGGAACTTACAGCACTGGAGCCAACTGCGCTGGAAAAAATCGAATCTTTAGAGCAATTGCGATGGCTTTACCATGGATATTCCATCCAAGTTGTTGAAACAGATATTGAGACACCCAATATTGATGTTCCAGAAGATGTTGAAAAAGTACTCGCCCTTCTTTGACTTATTTTACTGCATTTTGCAACATTTTCGAAAGAAATTCGTAATTTGCAGAGGTTTAGTTTATTAAAATAATCAAGGCATGGTTTCAGTTGAACAACTTATTGGAGATTTATTGGTGCGACACAATTGCGTCATTATTCCAGCATTTGGAGGTTTTGTTGCAAAACAAACTTCTGCGTCAATTGATTATAAAAATGGCATAATGACTCCTCCTAGGAAATCGTTATTGTTTAACCGGCAGTTGATTAATAACGATGGGCTTTTAATTGCGGAACTTGCTGTTTCAAATACAATAAATTACAACCAAGCAACAGACACCGTTGGTTCTTTAGTATCTACTTGGAACGAAAAGCTCCGAAATGGCGAACGCATAACAATCGATAAAATTGGGTTTTTATTTTACGACCAGGAAAAAAATATCTGCTTTGAACAAGACCGATTCTTTAATTTGTTACTAGAATCTTATGGGCTTGAAACGGTGCACTTTTTATCTGAAAATGATGTGCAACTTGCTCAAAAAACTACGATTGAACGGGCATTAAATGTGGCGGAAAATAATCCTTTGCAACCGGCAATTGTGTTCAATACGGAAGCAATTTCAACAGAAAGTGGTACCACAGAAACACGTGTGATAGAGCATCCGGCGTTGCAAAAAAATACAAAAATTTGGAGATACGTTGCAGCTGCTTGTTTGTTGCCGATTGCTTTTTATTCGTTTTGGATTCCAATGAAAACACCTGTTTTAGAATCTGGAATGGTCTCTATTCACGATTTTAATCCATTCTATAAAAG
>JBEDAD010000229.1:0-2896 GCA_041177985.1 Bacteroidota bacterium
TTTTTCTGCGGGATTAGCAACTCAAGGGCTTGTGCCATTTTGTAATATCTATTCTTCGTTCATGCAGCGTGCGTATGATCAAGTTCTGCACGATGTTGCGATACAAAATTTGAATGTTGTATTTTGCTTGGATCGTGGCGGATTAGTAGGAGCAGACGGCGCGACGCATCACGGTGCCTACGATCTTGCTTACATGCGAAGTATTCCGAATATGGTTGTTTCCGCGCCAATGAATGAAGCAGAATTGCGCAATTTGATGTTCACTGCACAGCAGGAAAATATGGGGCCTTTTTCGATTCGCTATCCGAGAGGAAACGGCGTGATGACAGAATGGAAAACACCATTCAAGGCAATCAAAGTTGGAACAGGAAGAAAAGTTACCAACGGTGAGGAAATTGCTATTTTAACCATTGGTCATCCAGGAAATTTTGCACAAGAAGCAATCGATACACTAAAAGATTTGGGTGCTTCAGTTGCACACTACGATATGCGTTTTGTGAAACCGATCGATGAAGTAATGTTGCACGAAGTTTTCTCCAAATTCAAAAAAGTAATAACGGTAGAGGACGGATGCATTATGGGTGGATTCGGATCTGCAGTGATTGAATTTATGGTAGACCAAAAATATGCTTCTGAAGTTGTTCGTTTAGGTATTCCGGATCAATATATTCACCATGGAACACAAGAAGAATTGTGGGCAGACTGTGGATTTGATGCTGCGGCGATTCTTTCAACGGTCAAAAAAATGTTACATCTAGACGAATCATCCGTAAATTTTGTGGAACAAGCAGTATAATTGCAACAAGACACTATCGTATTTTTGAGTGTAATGTTTCCTAATGTTAAAAAAGTATTTAATTGGTAATTTTATTAAATATTTTATATTTTTAGGTGAATGTAAATACGAAAAATATGAAAAAGTTAATTGTTTTAAGTTTAGCAGCCATTGCTCTAATAGCAAATTTATCCTCTTGTAAAAAAGGAGAGAATGATCCGTTTTTATCGTTAAAATCTAGAAAAGCTAGGGTTGTTGGTGAATGGACGGTTACCAAGGAAGAAGGGACAAGCCAGGATATTTCAAAGATTTCTTTCGGTGGTGTTACTGTTACAACTACAACAAATGAAACGAGTACGTACAATGGTACGCTCTTCACTTCAACAAGTGTAACAACAAGTAGCGCCGGCGGAAACCCATTAGAGAACACTTATAATGATGTATATACTCAAAGCTATACATTTGAAAAAGATGGATCTTTCACTTTGGAAACTGTTTACACGGGACAGAATTACACTGAAAAAATAGAAGGTACTTGGGCATTTGTTGGAAAAAGTAAAACAGCTGAATTGAAGAACAAAGAAGCAATTGCACTCTCCATTACCAAATATTCGGACATCGACAATGGTGTAACTACCACGTATAGCGCAACTGGATTCGATGATTCCATTATTATAGCGATTGATCGCTTAAAAAATAAGGAAATGGTATTTATTCGAGAATCTACCTATTCAGAACCAAATGGAGATACTGGTTCTTCATCTTTGACTACAACATTAACAGCAAAGTAAATACGAAATAAATAAGGATTTTAGAAGGAAAGGAGGATATTGTTCTCCTTTTTTTATTCCTAAATTTTTACAAAAGAAATAAAAAACAGAGTTTATGCAATCTTTCCCTTTATTTTATTCATTGCACAACCGTCACAACTCTCTCCCTTCTGCAGAAAGCTCTTGAAAATTCGCTTAATAATATATGCAAAGGCGAGTGATACAGTTATAAATACGAGTATAATTTGCATGCTTTCTTAAATTAATAAAAGATAAGTAATCCAAGCGCCAAAATAAGCTAAAACGCCCATAAATAGTAGCTGAATAAGCGGCCATTTCCAACTACTTGTTTCTCTTCTCACTACAGCTAAAGTTGCCATACATTGCATAGCGAAAACATAAAAGACCATGAGAGAAGTTCCAGAAGCAATAGAATAAACTTTTGTGCCATCTTTTTTCGTTTCTGCACGCATACGATCGATTAAGCGTTTATTTCCGCCACCATCTTCCTGAACGGCGTAAATGGTTGCGAGTGAACCAACAAATACTTCTCTAGCAGCGAAAGAGGTAATCAAAGAAATCCCAATTTTCCAGTCGTAACCCAACGGTTGAATAACTGGTTCAATTGTTTTTCCAAGAATTCCAATAAACGAATTTTCTAGCTTTGCAGAAGAAATCATGCGTGCAGTAGCATCTTTATTTAAGTGTTGTCGTTTGGCAGTGTTTTCAGCGTTTATTGCCGCTTTCTCCATTTTATTTGAAGGCCCAAAGGTTGCCATTGCCCATAAAATAATAGAGATTGCCAAAATTATTTTTCCGGCATCTCCGACAAAGAGTTTTACTTTTTCTAAAACAGTTATCCCAACATTTCCCCATCGAGGAGATTTGTAAGAAGGTAATTCCAACAATAAAAAACCTTTTTCTTTTGTTTTAATTAGGAATTTCAAAAATGCAGCGATTGTCAAGGCAGAAACCAACCCTAGGGCATATAACCCAAACAATACCAATCCTTGTAAGTTAAATACGCCTAAAATTCGTTCATTTGGAATCACCAATGCGATCAGTAAGGTATAAACCGGAATGCGTGCACTGCAACTCATCAAAGGAGCAACTAGAACGGTAATCATTCTTTCTTTCCAGTCTGAAATGGTTCTGGCAGCCATTATTCCAGGAATTGCACACGCAACGCTAGAAATAAGTGGAACAACGCTTTTACCATTTAACCCCAATGGTCGCATGATTCGATCCATAATAAAAACTACGCGTGCCAAATAGCCAGTTTCCTCCAAAAGTGCAATAAAGAAAAAGAGTAGGGCGATTTGCGGCACAAAAATAACTACGCCACCAATTC
>JBEDAD010000230.1:0-2693 GCA_041177985.1 Bacteroidota bacterium
TTTTGTTGTTCACACTGATTTTCGCAGGAACAATTTCCGCAAACTGCTAATAAACTTCCTGTTCGTGCAATGCCAGTTTGCACCTCATCTGCGATAAAAAGCACTTCGTGTTTCGTGCACAATTCTCTTGCTTTGGTCAAGTAATCTTCCTGTGGAACATAAACACCTGCTTCACCTTGAATTGGTTCAACCAAAAAACCAGCGATATTTTCAGACTGCAATGCTTTTTCCAACGCTTCGATATCGTCGTAGGGAATACGAATAAATCCTGGTGTGTAGGGTCCGAAATTTTTATTGGCATCCGGATCGTTGGAAAAAGAAATAATGGTAGTTGTTCGTCCGTGAAAATTACCTTCACAGACAATTATTTTAGCGTCATTCTCTGGAATTCCTTTTTTCTCGTACGCCCATTTTCGACATAATTTTATAGCCGTTTCCACTGCTTCCGCTCCGGTATTCATTGGCAATACTTTATCGAATCCAAAATATTCCGTGACGTATTTCTCATACAAACCGAGCGTATCGTTATAAAAAGCCCTAGATGTTAGCGTCAATGTTTGCGCTTGTTCTATCATGGAACCGATAATTTTCGGGTGACAATGCCCTTGATTAACAGCAGAATAAGCGGAAAGAAAGTCAAAATATTTCTTGCCTTCCAAATCCCAAACATAAACACCTTTTCCTTTTGCCAAAACGACTGGAAGTGGGTGGTAATTATGAGCTCCGTGCTTGTCTTCTAATTCAATTAATTGTTCGGATGTCAAATTTGAAATGGTTGTGTGCATAAAATTCTTTTTTGATGTATGATTGAAACTCATCGCGGAGAGTATCCATCCTTTCCTCATTTCAACATCCGGAGAGAAATCACCCTAAAACAAAAGTAAAAAAGAAAAGACACTTGAACAAGTTGAAGAGTGTGAGATTTAAAAAAAAGAAATTTTTTAGTGACTTTTGTTCTAATTTATTTTGTGTACACCATTTATGTATTTTGAATTATTAAAAGATAGATAGGCATACCAATGGTAATATTTACAGGAAACGTTACCGCTAGAGCCATGGGAATAAATACCCCGGGATTTGCTTTTGGCACAGAAATTTTCATCGCTGCAGGAACTGCAATATAGGAAGCACTTGCAGCAAGGATGGCAAACATAAAACGATTAGAAAAATCATCTGTCACAAAGGAACTCAAAATTGCAATCACACTCCCGTTAAACAAGGGAATAAAAATGGCAAAAAGGAATGGAAACCAACCAAACGAGAAAAAATCTTTTAGTTTTCTTCCACTCGTAATTCCCATATCTAAAAGAAAAATAGAAAGAAATCCTTTAAACAAATCGTTGGTAAAAGGTTTTATTCCTTCCGCTTGCTTAGCATTTGCTATAAAACCAATTAATAAGCTACCCAGAATTAACAAAACACTACCATTTGTAAAAGAATGAGAAAGAACATTTCGTTTTTTTATGCTGGGTGAATTTTCCGTGTTAAATAGGGAGATTAGTAAAAGTCCAATTATAATAGACGGCGATTCCATCAGTGCCATGATTGCCACCATGTGACCATGTACTGCCATTTGCTGTGATTCTAAAAAGGAAACCGAGGTTACAAAAGTTACAGCGCTCACTGAACCATAAGTAGCCGCTATGGCTCCGGCATCGTAAATATTTAACTTTCGTTTAAGTATGAAAAAAGTGTATATTGGAATAACCATTGAAATTGCAATTCCAAAAAGCATAGACCATCCAATTTCAGCGGTAAGAGGCTCGTGTGACAATTCCTGTCCTCCTTTAAATCCAATAGCAAAAAGTAAATAGAGTGAAATAAATTTGGAGGAATTTTGGGGAATTTCTAAATCGCTTTTTAAATAAACAGCAAGGATGCCTAATGCAAAAAACAGTAAAGCTGGATTGGTTAAATTTTCAATTAATAAATTAAAATTCATGTTTTAATAGTTTTTTTTGGTGCATTTCATGTTTTTTCACTCTTTTTTAACGGCTCTTTTCAGTCTATCGTTTATCGATTTTCCAATCCCAATATCCGGCAACTTTTCGACAAGAATAACATCAACATCGCTCAGGTCTAACCGGTGCAAAGATGCATATACATTTCTTGCCGCCTCGTCAAAATCGCCAGTTGTTGACAAAACTTCTTGAAATAAACAATCTTGCGTTTGACTATTTTCCTTAAAAAGTAACAAACCGATTTTTTTATTCGAAAAAGAATGTATTGATTCCGAAATATTTGTCACAAGATGGGCTTCTGTATTCGGCGCATAATGTCTAGAAAGCATGCCTGGAGCTTTGGGTTTGTCTGATTTTTCGGGTACAGTTTTAATCTTACCAACTACCTTTTCTATTTCCTCAATGGAAACAGCGCCATGTCTATATAAAATCGGCTCGTCATTTTCGAAACCGATAATGGTTGATTCTATGCCTTTTTCACAAGCTCCACCATCCAAAATAATGGAAAGTGTCTCCTCAAAATAGTGGTGAACATGCTGTGCCGTCGTCGGGCTAATACTTCCAAATGGATTTGCACTCGGTGCAGCCAAAGGAAAATCTAATTGCTCTAAAAGTTTCAATGCAACGGGATGATTCGGAACTCTAACCGCTACTGTATCCATTCCTGAAGTTACTAAATCAGAAATATGTCCTTGTTTTTTTAAAACCAAGGTTAACGCTCCAGGCCAGAAA
>JBEDAD010000231.1:0-4404 GCA_041177985.1 Bacteroidota bacterium
AGATATTCTTCGGATTTGACAGGTGATTGCGGTTAAAACAATTTTAATTGTAGCAAATATTTAGCTAGTGGTTTTTTTCTTTTAGAATTTTTTTGGCCTTTTCCCAATAAACATCCATTTCAGTTAAGTTCATATCTTGAATACTTTGTTGTTCATCGATAATCATTTTTTCCATTAACTGAAAGCGATCTATAAACTTCTTATTGGTTTTAGCCAATGCATTTTCCGGGTTAATATTTACAAATCGTGCATAATTTACAAGCGAAAACAAGACATCCCCAAATTCCTCTTCCATGTGTTCCGAATTCTTGGTTTGTTCCACTTGAAATTCTTCCATTTCTTCTTTTACTTTTTCCCAAACTGCTTCTTTCGAGTCCCATTCAAATCCAATTCCTTTTACTTTTTCCTGAATTCTAGACGCTTTCACCATAGCAGGAAGGGAAGATGGAACTCCTTGAAGAACGGAAGTTTTTCCTTCGTTTAATTTAATTTTTTCCCAATTGGCTTTAACTTCTTCTTCTGTTGTAGCCTCAATATCTCCGTAAATATGCGGGTGTCGGTGAATCAATTTGTCACAAATCGCATGGAGCACACTTTCAACTGAATAAGCGCCTTTTTCTTCTCCAATTTTACAGTAGAAAACCAAATGCAAGAAAAGATCGCCAATTTCTCCTTCCAGAGATTTTAAGTCGTTGTCAATTATAGCATCTGCCAATTCGTAGGTTTCTTCGATTGTCAATGGTCGCAGCGATTCCAGTGTTTGTTTTTTATCCCAAGGGCATTTTTCACGGAGCTCATCCATGATTTTCAAAAGTCGCCCAAAAGCTAAAAGTCGTTCGTCCATTTTTTTTTCTAAAAGTAGAAATTTTTTAGAAGTCTTTTCGTAAATCATTACATTTGTTCTAGCTATGTATAACCTCAAAGTCATACTCTGGATGTTCGTCGCATTTTCTTCCCATGCTCAAATGGGGAAAGAATTGGGAATTGAATTCCGTCAAAAATTGGGTTTTCTTGCTGCACATCGCGGCGTAATGGGACATTTAGCGGAAGGACATGCTTTTGCAGGTGAAGTATCTTTTTTTCAGCAGACAAGAGGAAAAAAGCAATGGCACAGCGCATTTAATTATCCACAAGTCGGTGTAACTTTATTTGGTGGATCCGTTGGAAATAATACCATTCTCGGCACGTATTGGGGAGCTTACAGCTTTATTGAAATTCCATTCACACATTCGGATAAATTCGGATTTTCTGCTAAAATTGGTTCTGGATTGGGGTATGGAACCAAAATATACGATCCGATAAGCAATCCGAAAAATGTTGCGATGAGCGCCCACCTCAATGCGCTAATTTGTTTTGGCTTGAAAAGTTCCTACACTTTTGGTCGCAACAAAATTACCGCAGGCGCAGATATGACTCATTTTAGCAATGGCGCTTCTAAAGTTCCTAATCTTGGTGTGAATTTACCATATCTTTCCTTGGGATATTCCAGAACGATACAGTCTAAACCGAAAGATACATTAGTTCTACAAAATCAATTGCCGTTTAAAAAATGGTTGTTTGGAGTTACGCTGATTGGTTCGTCTAAAGAAACGTTTCCAACCGGCGGTAAACAACATCCTGTTTTTGCAGTTAGCACCAGTTTTAGATGGTTTAACAAACCAAAAGTTGGTGTGGAAGTGGCGTTTGATGTTATTTCGAAACAGGCAATTCTAAGTTACAAGAAAGAGATTCAGAAAACACAATGGGATATTTTACAAATGGGACTTTATATCGGCTACTTGGTTCCACTAGATAATTTCCATCTAACAATTGGAATGGGAACGTATGTGAAAGATAAATACCAGCCGGAAGATTTTATGTACCACAGAGTTGGAATGCGGTATTATTTTAAAAATGGAATCAATACACAGATTATTTTGAAATCCCATTGGGCTAGGGCAGACTACGTTGAATGGGGAATTGGATATACGTTTAATTATGTAAAGAAATGATGGCGCGCGCATTAATTTGGAGCTTTTTTGTACTGATTTTAGTTTCCTGCAAGAAATCAGAAGATAGAGCCTGTTGGAAATCTACAGGTGAAGAAACGAGTGTTGAAATGCAAGTGGATCCGTTTTCAAAAGTATTTTTTCACGAACACATTGAATATGTTTTAGTGCAGGATTCTGTAGAGAAAATAATAATCACAGGCGGTAAAAATTTGGTGAATTTTATAAAAGTGGATTTTGTTGATGGCTTTTTGGATGTGAAAAATGAAAACAAATGCTTTTTTCTGCGATCTTATAAAAAGAAAATTCGCGCGGAGATTCATTTTAAGCAAATTAACGAAATCATTTTTGAAGGAACGGAACCTTTGACAAATCAAGGTTTATTGGAGTTTAACTGGCTGAATATTTTAATTCGAGATGGCGCTGGATCGGTGAAACTGAATTTTAAAGCGGAATCTATTTTTGCTACAATTTCGCATGGATGGGGAGATTTTACCTTTACGGGACACACAAAACAAGCAAATTTCAATATTCGAAGCAATGGATTTTGTGATACGTATGGTTTAACGGTTGTGGATTCCTTGACCGTTGTTTCCAATACACAGGGAATTACAAAAATTAATGCGAATGGCGTTAAATTGAAGGCGCAAATTGATACGGGAGGCGATATTTATTATAAAGGAACGCCATTTTCTGTTAAACTAAATCAATATGGAGAAGGACAATTAATTGATGCTAATTAAATTCTTCCTAATTTTGTAAAAAAAAGAGCATGCAACTTATTTTACTAACAATTGTACTTTTAGCGCTCGCATTTGGCGGAATTGCCATAAAGATTTGGGCAAAAAAGGATGGTAAATTCGCTGGAACGTGTTCCAGTAATAACCCATTGCTGCAGGAAGAAGGCGCTGTTTGCGGATTGTGCGGTGCAAAGCCAGAAGAGCAGTGCCAGAGTTAAAAAAGCACGAATTCTAATTGCTGCGTTTCAAATCCATTAAAATTTTAAACGCTTGATCCACATCGTTCTGACGAACAACAACCGTAAATTCATTCGAAGTAGACATGATTTCGATGATATTTATTCCTTCCCATGCCAAATGCTTCAGAATGTAGTAATAGATCCCATAGACTTCTGTGTTGATTAGCGGAAGTTTTACCGTTACAGATGCAAGGTTTTTTGTGTTTGACTTCAACCGTTCCTCTTTGAAAATGCGTTCTATTGTCTCTGCTTGTTGGGAACTTACAATAAAGGTAGTTTCACTCACTCCTTTGCACAAAGTAAAAAAACTGGCGTTGTCCTTGTGGATTTCTCTCAGAAGCTCCGACTGTTTTGTTTTTAGCGATTCGGAATTTTCAAACGTATAATCCGTAAGGTTACTGCGAACTAGAAAATCACCCAAATCACCCATCACATTGTTGATTTTAATATTGAGCTTTCGGTACAATCCTGGCGTCATGCGTTTAATAGCCATTACAACAGCACCTTCTTTGATTTTTTTACCAGTAATTTGTTCGATTTCTGGTAGTATTTTCCGGGCAAGCGCAGAAATGTTTATGAGATCATCCGTCATTGCTTCCCGAAGAAAGGGACTTTTGTTGATTATATCTTCCGTGATTTTACCAATTGAACCCATCGTAGTATTTAGTTTAGCGCAAAAGTAAGGAAAATGCTGTTAATTTTTAGTGTATTATTTTAAAATTCTAACAAATTGAAAAATTTCTACGTACTCTGTGATTTTTCTTTCGCGTAATTCAAAGCAATCGTTAATTGTTCTTCAGGTGTTAAATCACTCGTATCGATAACTATTGCATCAGAAGTTTGAATCAGTGGACTTTCTGTTCGGGTGGAATCCAAGTAATCGCGTTCCCGCAGGTTTTCTAAAACTTCTTCGAAGCTTGTTTCAACCTTCTTTTCCTTCAATTCTTTGTACCGCCTTTCTGCTCTGATTTCCGGAAGAGCGGTGATAAATAGCTTTAATTCTGCATTTGGAAAAACAACCGATCCAATATCTCGTCCGTCCATCACAATTCCACCATTCATGCCCATTTTTCTTTGTTCCAGAACCAATTTGTGGCGTACATTCTTCAGTGCAGCAATTTTAGAAACGTGCGCAGCAACTTCCGGCATACGGATCAATTCCTCCACATTTTCGCCGTTTAAATATAAATCAGCTTGTTTTGTTTCTGGGTTGAATTTAAAATCTAAATCGATATGTTCCAAAGTAGTTTCAATTAGAGCAACTGCAGGAATTCCTTCGGGCAACAAACCATTTCGCAGGCAATACAATGTCACCCCTCTGTACATTGCGCCACTATCGATAAAAATATATTCCAGTTCCTTCGCCAGCGCTTTTGCGAGTGTACTTTTCCCGCAGGAGGAATAACCATCAATTGCGATCGTGATTTTCTTTTGCAT
>JBEDAD010000232.1:0-2579 GCA_041177985.1 Bacteroidota bacterium
GGCTTTTGAAGCAGGTTGCGATATTTTATTGGTTCCAGAAAGCGTTACCGAAGCTATCGAAGCTATAAAATCAAAGGTTGCGAAGGGAACGATTTCCCAAAAAGAAATTGATGCACGTTGCCTGAAAATTTTAAAAGCGAAATACCGATTTGTGGTTGAACCGAAAAAAGCTAAAATTTATTCGCCTGGAGAAATAGAATGGGCGAAAAATGAAGTGTACGAAAAAGCACTAACCGTTTTAAAAAATGCGGAAATTAGTATTCCACTGCAAAGGTTGGATCGAAAAATTGCTATGGTTTCCATTGGCAACACTACTTCTCATTTTCGAGACGCCTCGGATTTATTTTCCAAAATAGAGCATTTTAATTATTTTTCTGCGGAAGAAGCCTTGAAAGATTTTCCGCAAAAGGCCTCTCAATTCGATGTGATTATTACGGCCTTGCATGCGAATACCGTGCGTTCGAAAAATAACTTTGGATTTGGGGAAAAGTGTAAAGAATTTTTAGCGAAACTTCCTATTCAAAAAGAAAAGATTCTCCTTCTTTTCGGAAATCCACTGCTGCTGCGACAAGATTTCAACCAAAAGGAATTGGACAATTTCGCCAGTATTGTTGTTGCCTATGAAAACAATAAATATTCCCAGAAAGCTGCTGCACAACTTGTTTTTGGTGCAATTCCAGCACACGGAAAATTGCCGGTTACAGTGAGTAAATTATTTCCGAGAGAAACAGGTGTTCAAGTGAAATGGGGAGGTAGATTGAAATATGCACAACCGGAGGAACTAGGAATTGATCCGGAAAAACTTGCTGAAATTGATCGCGTTGCAGAAAATGGTGTGAAAAAAGGTGCTTTTCCCGGTTGTCAAATTGTAGTTGCTGTGGAAGGAAAAATAATCTATCGAAAAAGTTTTGGAACACAAACCTTTGACGACAAAGATTCCATTCAAAACGACGACATATACGATATCGCATCCGTTTCAAAAATCGCTGGATCGACCGCTGGAATAATGAAATTACAGTCGGAAGGAAAATTCAGCTTATCAAAAAACCTGAGTGACTATATTCCAGAGGTTACCGGTTTCGGAGAATTCGGTTCCATTTCAATTCGAGATATGATGGCGCATCAGGCCGGTTTAGTAGCGTGGATTCCATTTTACAAAAGAACACTAAAAAGTGGCGAGCTGAATCCAAAAATCTATGCAAAAGAAAAAAAGCCAGGTTTCGAAAAACAAGTTGCAGAAAATATTTGGATTCGAACTGATTTTGAAGATACGCTTTACAAGCAAATTATAGCAAGTGGATTAGGCAGTAAAAAATACCTGTATTCCGATTTGGGGTATTATTTCATTCGAAAAATCATCGAAAAACAATCCGGTAAGGAATTCCAGGATTATTTGACAGCAGCGTTGTACAAACCAATGGGATTAATGCACATGCGCTACGAACCAAGAAAACATTTTCCACTGGGTCAAATTGTTCCAACTGAAAACGACCAGGTTTTTCGAAAGCAATTGGTGCATGGATTTGTGCACGACCCAGGTGCAGCAATGCTAGGCGGCGTTGGTGGTCACGCAGGATTATTTAGTAATGCAACCGATTTAGCTGCAATAATGCAACTCTTTTTAAACAAAGGAACGTATGGAAATGTTTCTTACCTTGAGGAAGATATCGTTTCGGAATATACCAAAGCGCAGTTTTCTGGAAATAGGCGTGGAGCCGGTTTTGATAGACCATCTCCGGGTGGCGGCGGACCTTGTCATGCGGATGCTTCGCAGCAAAGTTTTGGACACTCCGGTTTTACTGGAACGTTTGTCTGGGCGGATCCGAAAGACGGTATAAATTACGTTTTTCTCTCCAATCGGGTTTGTCCGGATCAAGAAAACTGGAAAATTCGCGATATGAATATTAGAACAGAAATACAAGGAATAATTTACAATGCGGTTTCAACAAGAAAACAGACTCAAAATACTAACGAATAAGACAAACACTAAAATGAAAATAGGAATCGTATTGTATCCAACTTTTGGAGGAAGCGGCGTAGTTGGGACAGAATTAGGAAAAGCGCTGGCGAAAAAAGGCCACCAGATTCACTTTATTACGTATTCACAGCCGGTCCGACTCGGAAGTTTCAGAGAGAATATTTTTTACCACGAAGTAGCAGTAAGCGATTATCCATTGTTCGAATACCAGCCATATGAAACGGAATTAACCAGTAAAATGGTAGATGTCGTAAAATATGAACAGTTGGATTTGTTGCACGTTCATTATGCGATTCCCCACGCTTCAGCAGCATACATGGCAAAACAGATTTTAAAATCGCAAGGAATTACAATTCCGTACATTACAACGTTGCACGGAACAGATATTACATTGGTTGGAAAAGATCCTTCTTTTGAGCCTGTAATTACGTTTTGTATCAATGAATCCGATGCCGTTACTGCAGTTTCTGAAAGTTTAAAAAGAGATACCTACAAGCATTTTAATACCACAAGAGAAATTCACGTTATTCCAAATTTTATTGCTCCGACGATAGGAATAAGCAACGCATCAGCGGAAGTGAGACAGAAATATGCCAAAGAT
>JBEDAD010000233.1:0-3207 GCA_041177985.1 Bacteroidota bacterium
CTCGGTGGCTTGGATGTGCAATGCTTACCAGTAATTTTGCGCGTTCAAAAAGTGTCTTTCCGTGAAGGTTCACACTGCCGTATTCCGTTACAACCCAATGAACGTGGGCTCTTGTCGTTACAACACCAGCGCCTTTTTTCAGGAAAGGAACAATTTTTGATTCTCCATTTTTTGTGGTCGAAGAAAGTGCAATAATTGGTTTTCCACCTTCGGATAAAGCAGCTCCTCGCATAAAATCTACTTGTCCACCAACTCCGGAGTACATTTTACTGCCAATTGAATCCGCGCAAATTTGCCCGGTCAAATCAATTTCTATCGCACTATTTATCGCTGTAACTTTGGGGTTTTTACGGATAACATCCACATTGTTAACATAGGAAAAATCCAACATTTTCACCATTGGGTTTTCATGAATAAAATCAAATATTTTCTGCGTTCCAATCACGAAAGAACCAACAATCTGATGTTGGTGTTCCGTTTTGTTTGCGCCATTGATCACACCGCTTTTCACTAGTGGAAGAATACCATCGGAAAACATTTCCGAGTGGATGCCTAGGTTTTTATGCTTCGTTAAACACGCTAAAACGGCATTTGGAATAGCGCCAATTCCCATTTGAAGTGTCGCACCATTTTCTATTAGTTTCGCAACGTTTTTTCCTATTTTTTGCTCAATTTTCGTTATTGCATGCTCCTCTAAAACGGGCAGTGGCTCGTGTCCTTCAGTAGCGAAATGAATTTTGGAAATGTGAATAAAACCATCTCCATGCGTTCTTGGAACATATCGGTTAATTTGCGCGATCACAATTTTTGCGGTTTGCACTGCCGCAAGTGAAATATCTACCGATGAACCAAGGGAACAGAATCCATGTTCGTCTGGCGGTGAAACAGAAATTAAAGCAACATCCAATGCAATAATTCCATCGCGAAATAAGGCAGGTACCTCGCTTAAAAAAACAGGAATATAACTTCCGCGTTTTGCTTGAATGTTTTCGCGAATATTCTCGCCAATAAAAAACGGTTTTAAGAGAAAAGAATGTTCCATTTCCTTTGCGGCGTAAGGTGCAGAACCTTCGGTGTGAAGGGAGTAAATGCTTACGTTTTTAAGTTCTTTATAACGCTCCGTCATCGCATTAATTAACTTTTGTGGAGCTGCGGCGGCAGAATGTATGAAAATAGCATCATTCGATTTAATGCATTTTACTGCTGCGGAAAAAGATAGGAACATGGTGTTTTTTAGCTAATGTACGCAGAATATCTGCTTCAAAGCGCTTGATTTAGAGAAAATATGCGCTATTCCTATACGATTTAGTTTCTTGCACGTACGTATTTCCAATTTTAGATGTCAGATCTTTAATCGGATTGTTCGGAACGTAAGATTTATCCTGCCAGTGGTGATTTTTTTGCTTTTAGCAATTTGATGTTTCCAATAATGCTGGGTTTCTCCGCCCATTACCAGTAAACTTCCGGAGTTTAATTGGATAGAAAGTTTTTCTGCTTTGGAAATGTGTTTTAGGTCAAATCGGCGGCTAGTTCCAAAACTAAGCGACGCAATGATTGGATTTTCGCCTAATTCTTTTTCGTTATCCGCATGCCAGCCATTGCTATCGTTTCCATCCCGGTAATAATTCACCAAAACGGAGTTAAAAGAATATGCCGTTTCGATTTCTATTTTTTCTTTTATTTTTAACAGAAGCGGCGTGAAGGCATGGTTTTCCAGTTGTTGTCCTGAATAACTATAGTTCACGTTTTTATCAGCGTAGAACGCTTCCAATCGCGGAGTAGAATGCGTTTTTCCAAACAAATGAATCGTTCCTTGTTTCCATTCCAAAGATTCCAATAATTGCGTATAAAGTTCCTCCGCTTCCTCCGCGGTGTAAAAACCTTCTAAAAATGTAAGATGGCCATTAGAAATAGGGAGTTCTTGTTTCAAATGTAACCGACTAAAACATACGTTAAATAACCAATCCATTCTTTGAATAAGGTGTTCCAATTTTCGAAAGTACTTAAATTAGGCACGAGGTATTGATCCAAATAATAGGCTTGTTTCGGTCCTGTGTATAAATCCGTAGAAAATGTTTCACATTTTAAATTTACCTTCTCAAAACATCCTTTTGCACGGCGCATGTGTGTTCCCGATGTTATCAATAAAAAATCTTTCAGGTGCGGGTAGGAACGATCGAGCAGCTTTTTTGTTTCCACTGCATTTTCATGAGTATTTCTGGAAATTTCTTCTGTTATAATTGCGCTTTGAGGAATTTCCCAGCTGACCAATACTTCTTTGAGCTGTTTGGCTTCGTGCAAACCTCTTTCTGTCACGTATCCGCTATCGCCAGTAATAATTATCTTTTTAATTTTTCCCTTGTGGAAAAGGGTGAGTGCTTGCCAAATTCTATCTCCTCCTCTTCGAATACTCAAAACATCCAAATCGTTATTGTATTCAGCCATTCCAGTTAAAACGATTCCCGCATCGTAGTTGCCAACAGTAGCGATTTTTGTTCCTGGTATTTCCCATAAACCACAGAATTCAGAGAAAATAACGGTATTGGAGAAGAAGATGAAGACCACAATAGCAGTCCATTTTGCGCGCTTTCGGACAAGTTCTTTTTTATGGAAGAAAAATACAAGCAATGCAATTATAAACCATGTGAATGGCGAAATCAAAAATAACAGTGCCTTAGAAAAAATAAAAAACATGGTGTAAATTTAAACGCTTTTTAAACTTTTTAGAACTTTTACAGAAGTAAAATTACTGAAAATCGCACGCGTATTTAGGTATATGCGTTAGTTTTGTCTTTAAAAAGTAAAACATGACGTGGATCGAAGAAATATTTGGGATCAATTATACGGAAGTTAATCAGTTCTTGGTGCGAATCGGAACAAATATCATTGTATCGGTTTTAATCCTTGTTTTTGGTTTTTGGATTGCTAAAATGCTTTCCAAAGGCTTGAAAAAAGTATTGCGCAAAAGTAAAACGGATGAAGGGTTAGTAACGTTTGCAACCAGTTTCATCTCCATGGTTTTAAAAGTTCTTGTCGTTGTCACCGCGATTACGCAATTAGGTGTCGAAATGACTTCTTTTGTGGCACTTTTAGGAGCCGCAGGACTTGCAATTGGTATGGCGTTTTCCGGAACACTTTCTAATTTTGCAGGTGGTATAATGATTCTCGTTCTGAAGCCATTTAAAGTCGGGGATTTAGTTTTGACGC
>JBEDAD010000234.1:0-3099 GCA_041177985.1 Bacteroidota bacterium
TTGGATGGAACTTTAGTACGAAACAATCTGAATATTGGCGTGAAAGGAGTGAATTGCACCACTCACCTCAATGGCATTTATTTACTAAAGGAAAACCAACATGTTGACAACCATACAATTGTAGACCATTGTGCCCCGAATTGTGAGTCTCATGAATTATACAAAGGCGTAATGGATGATTCCTCCACAGCCGTTTTTAACGGAAAAGTTTTTGTTCGAAAGGATTCTCAAAAAATAAATGCTTTTCAATCGAATGCCAATGTTTTACTAAGTGATTCTGCAACGATCAACTCCAAGCCAGAATTAGAAATTTATGCGGATGATGTGAAATGTTCGCACGGCTCCACCACAGGCCAATTGGACGATGAGGCGATATTTTACCTTCGTGCGCGTGGTATTTCAGAGAAATCTGCGCGACATTTAATGGTTTCCGCATTCATTGGTGATGTATTAGGCAAAATTGAAAACGAAAAAGTATTAGAATTTACACATTCTATACTGAAAGATCGTTTTGACTGGGAATTTTAAACGGTAAAACGTGAAATTTTTAGCGATATTTATTTGATAACCATCATTTTTAGAAAGGTTTTTTAATCCTCCTCGTTAAAAAATTCTATTTCATCGTCTTCATCCATGGTACTGAAATCTTTGATTAAAATGGCAATCTCGCTCATTATTTGCGCTTTTTTCGGATCTTTGGGATTGGTGTCTTTCGCGTAATCCTGCAAATGCAATTGTGATTCCAACACGTATCTTTCCTCAAAAGACCCTTCTAGATTTTCAATAATTGTAAGGCATTCTAACGCTTCCATAAAATCACCTTCTACCGCAATCTCAACGAAATCAGCCAAATAATAACTGTAATTCAACGGGCTGTTCCAGATTGTTGCTAACACTTTCCCTCTTACATCAATAGTTGCCGAATCTTTCAAAATTCGCATGATTTCATCCACAGAATCAGTATCCTTTAAACTGGAGAGAAACTCTATGACTTCCGACTTTATCTTTTCCGAAACATCGGATGAAAGCAAGCGCACCATTGGTTCTAAAATTGAAATGTCACCATTTGCCTGTAATGCTTTTATTGACGCGCTGATTTTGGATTGATTTCCAGAATTTAACTCATCTATGAGTAGCTTAACCTTTATTTTTTGCTGTTTTCCTCCGTTATTTGTCGACACTTTTTTTCTGCAAAGTTAATTAATTCTATTTATTGAAAGTACATACGAAGAATCTTGAATATCTTTGTAGCATGATTAAAGTATTTCCGTCATTTTTCTGGCTTTTTCTTGTGTTTTGCTTTTCAGCATGTACAATTGAAGAAGCGCGACCAAACAAGAAACAAGTGATTGTAATTGCTTCAGATTGTTTAGAATCAAAAGACGTAACTTTATTTCATAGTTTTGAGAAATTTTCCGGAATTAAGGTCAAAATTCGCCACTTTAGGGCTGATAGTCTAAAGCACTTATTAGTGCAGGAAGATGTAGATACAGAAATTGACGCAGTTATTTTAGCTTCCACCTATTCCATGTGTCAATTGGATAATTCTAATCTTTTACATGTCATAAAGAAGGAAAAATTCCCGAAACAATTAGAAAAAAACTACCGTTCTAAAAAATCTACTTGGGCAGGAATCGGAATAGATCCATATGTCATTATCGTGTCCAAAGATTCCAATAATAAAATAGACGAATACAAAGATCTTTTAGAGAAATCGAATACATTTTATTCGCTTCAAACTGCAGATTTTTGGAATCCATTCTATGCATCCATTGCACATAGAATGGGTAAAAAGAATAAGAGGAATTCGGCGGATTGGATCAAGAAAATGAGAAAAAACGCAAGGGAATACCTTTCAATGAACGATACAATTGCCTCTCATTCCATTTTCCTTTCAAGTTATTCCGTATTGAATTTGAAAAAAAATAAAGAGCTTAAATTGTTTTTTCCAAACCAAAATACTGGAGGAAGTTATTACAATATGGCGTGTTTTGGAATCGTTAACCAAGCTAGAAATTATGAAAACGCCATTGCTTTATTTGAATATATCCTAAATGAATCTGTCAATAAACGGTTAAACAATCATTGGAAGAAATTTCCTGTTTTATCAACGAAAACGAGCTTCTATGCTTACCAGAATAGTGCTTTTAAAAAATCGGAATCAAGTCCTGTATTTATATCTTCACATTACAACAGTACCCTAAAAATTCTAAGATAAAGATTTGTTTTATGATTTAAAATTGAATTTTATGCGTAATTTTGTACTCTAATACAAATAAACCTATGTCAGATAGAGAGACTTTAAAAATCCGCCTAGACAACCATGAAGAAATTTCTGTTTCCACTCTCGATATTTATAAAAGACTACTCTTTTATTTTGCGTTTATGCTAAATGTTGTATTTTTCGGAGTACTTTATCTAACCATTAATGTGCCAAATTTTCTAGCACCTCTTTTTATAGTTTGGATATTAGTAAGCTTTTTTTTCCTAAAAAGACAATACGGCTATTTATCTAGTGCAACAATTAAGGGAGATATACTTTTGCTTACCAATACGAGTGGCACCAACGCGATAACCTATATAAATAGCATTCGGAATATCAGCAAAACTAACTTCCTAAACAATAGCATAACATCTATTAAATATGGGATAGATGGTAAAACGAAAAAAGCGTGTTTTATCTCAAATAGAAATACAAAAAATCAGCCGTCTTTTATTATTCGCTTTGCCAAGCAATATTATAAAAATAAAAGGCAAATCTATAAGCCGGGTTCTGTTTTCTGATCGAAATCAAATTGCCTATCATTTATCTAGCCCCAATCTCACGATTGGGATCAAGCGACCTACCCTCCGAGATTGGGCGAGCAACCCTCAATCCTCGGTATACATGGTCTTTCAGTCCGTAAGGTTTACCTTGCAATCAATGTCGCCATTGACACGGTGAGCTCTTACCTCACCTTTTCACCTTTTCTCAAACGAAGCTTGCGCTTATTTAAGTAGTTTTCCTTTCTGTGGCACTTTCTGTCCCCAATAAATTGAAGCCTTCCCGTTAGGAAGTACGGTGCTCTATACTGCCCGGACTTTCCTCTCTCCCGATAA
>JBEDAD010000235.1:0-3129 GCA_041177985.1 Bacteroidota bacterium
CTGTTCGGTTCAAATAAATTACATAAGTGGTATTTTCTTCCAGCGTTTCTTCCCAAGATATTTCCACTGTTTTTTTGGTTAAAGTAGTTTTGGGTGTTGCATGGTTTGGAATAAAAATTACTGTTTGCTGCGGATTATTTAATTGCACGTATTCGTCAAACGTAATTTTAACACTTTTTCCTTTAAAATTTATGCTTTCATTTCCTGGAATAGTTTTTCCTGCAACCGGTATTGGTGCAATTTCGTCTTTCTCACCTCCAGAAATTTCTCCCACCTGCGCGCACGAAAGCAACATTAAAAAAGGAAGACATCGAATTATATTCTTTCTGAAAGCCATATACAAAGTTCATTTAAATAAATGGAATCTATTGAATCAAACGCGGAAAGAGTAGTGCTATCGACATCCAAAACGCCAATTACTACTCCTTGTTGAATTAGTGGTACCACAATTTCACTTTTGGATAAAGCGCTACAGGCAATGTGTCCTTCGAATTTTTCGACATCTTCCACACAAATGGTTTCGCCTAGCTCCCAAGATTTTCCACAAACGCCCTTTCCTTTTTGGATTCTGGTACAGGCAACGGGACCTTGAAATGGCGCAAGCACAAGTTCATCGTTCTTAACAAGGTAAAAACCAACCCAGAAAAAATCAAACGCTTCTTTTAAAGCCGCACACGTATTCGCCAAATTTGCAATAGTATCCGTTTCCTCTCCGACAAGCGCTTTGATTTGAGGAAGTAATCCTTGATAAATTTCCTCTTTTGTGCCGACTACTTTGATTAAATCTTCTGCCATTGTAAAAATTGTTCCTAACAAAATTGCCTTTTTTATATGGATTCTGCAATTATTTAGTTATCTTCAATTAACAAACCTAAATTATGTTAGAAAAAATCGCCCTAGAAAAAGTACTGTTTCTCGATATAGAAACCGTCCCACAAACCTATCAGTTTTCAGATTTGGAAGAACCAGCAAAGCACTTGTTTGAGATGAAAACGCGTTTTATGCAAAACGATGAAAAATCATTTGAGCAGTTGTATAACGAGCGCGGAGGAATTTATGCTGAATTTGGTAAAATTGTATGTATTTCTGTCGGTTTTGTCCGCGATACTTCTACTGGTCGTCAAATTCGAATGCGATCGTATTACCACGATGACGAAGAAACGTTGTTGAAGCAATTCAAAGGCTTGTTAGAAGAACATTACAACACGCCGTACCATATTTTATGCGGACATAATGCCAAAGAATTTGATTTTCCGTATATCTGTCGTCGGATGTTGATTAATGGGATTAAGTTGCCCCCAATTTTGGATATTGCAGGAAAGAAACCGTGGGAAATTAGCCATTTAGACACCTTGGAATTATGGAAGTTTGGCGATTATAAAGCATTTACTTCGTTGGCGTTGTTGTGTCATGTATTTAAGATTCCAACACCAAAGGACGATATTTCCGGCGCAGATGTTGCTCGTGTGTACTATGAAGAAAACGATTTGGAACGTATAAAAGTTTACTGTGAAAAAGATGTGTTGGCCTTAATTCAATTGTTTCTGAGAATGCGTGGGGATCAATTGGTAGAGGAAAGTGAAGTGCAATTTTCGTGAGTGGAAAAAAGAGGATAAAAAAAGAGGCTGTCTTTTTCAAGCAGCCTCTCAAACAAACAAATCTTTTTTATTGAATGAAAACGGTTTCTTCCGATGTTACTTCTTGTTCAATTTTAATAATTCCCTGACCATCTTCTCCATCTTTTGATGCTTCAATGTTTAGAACCGCAACTCCTGCTTGTCCCAATTGGTAAACATCGTTGAAATTAAAACGTGCTTCCCCAGCAAGGTTGGTTACTGTTGTATCGTACAAAGCAACATTTGCAGGCTGTCCAGTTGTAGATTGGCCATAAAGGACAACTTGTGCTCCTGAAACCAAATCATTCGCTGCATCACGAACATATATTACAGCGATAGTGTCTTTTTTCTCACGACAACCAGAAGAAAAACCAATTCCCATTAGCGCAACGAAAGTAACTAGTAGTGATTTTTTAAATAGTGTATTCATAGTACAATTAATTAGGTAAATAAACTGTTTCAACAGTTGTAATGTGGGCACGACAGCGAACATATGCTTGTGCTTGCTTTGGATCTTGTTTTACAAGTACATCAAAATAAGCAACGGTGTTTTCTTCGCCTGCTTTTGTATAATAGTCATCCAAGCTGAAAGCGGCAAATCCAGAAGAGTTTGTCACCAATGTATCAACATATGGAAGGGTTGCTGGCGTTGAGTTTACATCCCCAATAATAATTACTTTTGCATCTTTAACTAATTCATTGCTCGCAGAGCGCACAAAAATCTTAAGTACAGACGGATCATCGTTTTTACATCCCGTAAAAAGAGCGAATGCTACTAAAAACAAAAAAGATGTAAAACTTACTTTTTTTAATTTATTCATATAACTAATTCAAATAATTTATTCAAACTTGATGCCCAAAGATAAACTAATTTTAAATTAATCCGACAACATTGTTCTTCTTAATTTCTTACCTTCGTGCAGCAATGCAGTGTAGGATAGTTTAAACAATAAAAGGCACAAAAAAGTTACACTTTCATTACATTTTACTGCGGGAATATTAAAAATAACGGTTTACAAAAAGTAAAATCGAACATTATGAAATCAAAAATAGACGCTATACTGGCCGAAATAGAGTCCTTTAACATAAAGGATTTAAAGTCATTGGAAGAATATAGGATCCATTTTTTAGGATCAAAAGGAATAGTCAAAAACATGTTTGGGGAATTGAAAACCGTTCCCGGAGAGCAAAAACGAGAGGTCGGCCAGCTCTTAAATAACCTAAGAGTAGTAGCAGAGGATAAATTAAATTCTGCAAAGGAAACGTTGGAATCTTCCGCAAGCGATGCTGAAAAAATAGACCTTTCTCGTCCCGGTGATGTGGATGAAATTGGCGCACACCATCCACTTTCTTTGGTTAGGAGAGAAATAATTGAAATTTTCAACAGAATAGGGTATACCGTTTCGGAAGGCCCTGAAATAGAGGACGATTGGCATAATTTTTCTGCTTTGAATTTTCCACCAGAACATCCTGCTCGCGACATGCAAGATACTTTTTTCATTGAAAAAGGAGA
>JBEDAD010000236.1:0-21613 GCA_041177985.1 Bacteroidota bacterium
CAACGATTTTGACCATATTTTTATTGCACAAGGAACAACAACGACAAGTGCAGGAATAGCACTTGGATTAAAGGAAAGTTGCCAGTTGCATGTTGTTCCAGTTTTGAAAGGATTTGACGCGTTGGCTGAAATGAACGAACTCTTTAAATACAGCGGAATAGAATCGGAAATGGTCGCTGAAATTTTAGAGAGAACAGCTGTTTTGTCGGAATATCATTTTGGAGGCTATGGAAAATATACGTCGGAATTATTGGATTTCATGGAAATGATTTTCAAAATTACCAACGTGCCATTAGATCCAGTTTATACAGGAAAAGCATTTTTTGCATTGGTGGATTGGGTAACAAAAACAAATGCTACGGATTCTAAAATTTTGTTCATTCATACAGGAGGAATCCAAGGAGGAAAGTTCATCGAACAAAAAGAAGGAAGAACTTTTTCGTGAAGTTTTATACCTTTTTATTCTATTTTTTTCTGAAAACGGAAAAATCTAAGCGAGAAGTTGAATGATTTGTTTGGCTTCTTTCACATCGTGCACACGGAGAATTGAGGCTCCTTTGAGGACGGCGAGTGTATTTAAAATTGTTGTACCATTCAAGGATTCATCCGCTGTAATTTCCAATTTTTTATAAATCATCGATTTTCTTGAAATTCCTACTAAAATTGGTTTCTCGAGAATATGAAATAGGTTTAAATCCGTTAGTAGGGAATAATTTTGCTCCATCGTTTTTCCAAATCCAAAACCGGGATCAATTGCTACATCGGTGATTCCTTTGTCCAATAGGTAGCGTATTTTTTCCGAAAAATAATAAATCATTTCCTTGAACAAAGCATCATTTTGTGCGCTTTTGTGCATTTCCTCCGGTGTTTTTCCGCAGTGCATCAGAATATAAGCAACTTTATTTTTAGCAACAACATCAATTAATGTTGGGTCAAATTGAAAACCACTAATGTCGTTGATTACATCAATTCCATGCTCAATACCTGCAGCAGCAACATTCCCACGAAATGTGTCGAGCGATAAGCAAACAGAAGGAAAATGTTTTTTTATACTTTTTATTGGCTCTAAAATTCGCTCGATTTCCTCCTTTTCAGACACGAAATCTGCATTTGGACGCGTAGAATAACCGCCAATATCAATGAAGTCTGCGCCGTCTTCAATTAGTTGATTAACAGTATTTAAAAGGTCTTTTACTGTTGTTTTTCTGCTCTTTCCGTAAAATGAATCGGGCGTAGTATTTACAATGCCCATAATTTTGGGAATGGAGAGGTCAACCAATTTATCCGCTATTCGGATTTGCCTGTTTTTTGGAAAATGTGTATCTTCAACCCTTGAAAAGCCCATTGATAAATAAATGAATCAAACAAATATAGAATATTCAAATGTAATCACTATTTGCCGAGATATCTTCTTGAGCAAAACAAAAGATTACGGAACCGCTTGGAGAATCCTTCGACCAAGCTCTCTCACGGATCAATTATTCATCAAAGCACAGCGCATTCGAACCATACAGGAAACTGGAATCAACAAGGTTGGAGAAGGAGTTGCCGATGAATTTGTAGCAATTGTGAACTACTGTATCATGGCAATTATTCAACTTCGAGAAAAAGAATTAACCGAAATGGAATTGTCAGAAAAACACGCAATGTCGCTCTACGACACTTATGCTTTGGAAGCTTTTGAATTAATGGCGAAAAAAAACCACGATTATGGAGAAGCGTGGCGCGATATGCGCGTTAGTTCATTAACCGATTTGATTTTAATGAAAATACTGAGAGTCAAACAAATAGAAGACAATAATGGGGAAACGCTAATCAGTGAAGGTATAGACGCAAATTACTTCGATATGTTAAACTATGCTGTGTTTGCGCTGATACATATAAAGACGGAAACTAAAATAAACGAATAACTATAACTAAAATTTTATGAAACAAAAAGCGACAGTGCAAGGAAAGTCTATGCTATTCAACAGCTTATTCGTTCTATTAAATCTTGCTGGTTTGGCGATGATAACCATCGGATCTCACGCCTCTTTTGAGGAATATTACTTACTTTTCAATTTTATTGGATACATCACAATTGCTATTAGTTCGGCGGCTTTGTTTATATTTTCCGGGCGATTGATGATGGCGAATGTTTCCCGTCTCTTGGTGGGCGGTTTGTTTATTGTTTCAGGATTGGTAAAGGCAAACGATCCAATAGGATTTTCGTATAAATTGGAGGAATATTTTGAAGACGGCGCTTTGGCATATCGTATCAAGGAATGGTTTGGTGCGCCCGGATTTTCATTGGAATTTTTGATTCAATATGCTTTACTACTTTCCGTGCTAATCTGTATTGTGGAGATTGTTTTAGGCGTTTTGGTAATACTTGGTGGAAAAGTGAAACTGGTTTCTTATTTGCTTGTTTTTATGATGATCTTTTTTACGTTTTTAACCTGGCATACAGCAAGTTGCGACAATACAAAAAAGTTTGTTGATAGAGATACGTATCCAATGTCGGATCCAATTGCACAGATGAAAATCGATCAGTCAAAAACGGATAAAGCGATTAAAATTATTTCAAAATCTGCTTCAGTTTTGGTTTTGGAAGAAATGAAACAACCGCAGTGCGTGGACGATTGTGGCTGTTTTGGCGATGCGATGAAAGGTTCCGTTGGGCGGTCATTAACACCTTCTGAATCGCTTTGGAAAGATATCGTTTTGTTGTATTTAATCATTTGGATCTTTATTGCGCAATGGATAATTGAACCGAATACGAGAAAACAAAACACACAGTTTTTAATTGCTTCTTTGGTAGTAATTGCCCTTTTCTCATGGGTTTTTGGTTGGTATTTCCCAATTATTTTTGCCGCAATTGCTTTGATTGGTTCTTTATGGCTTTTAAAATTTGGTGGAATCATTTTCGGAAATTATTTTGGAAGTTCACTTTTTGTTGCGCTCGTTTCAACTTTAATGATTTCCTACGTCCTGCTGTATGAACCGATGAAAGATTATAGACCGTATGCTCAAGGAACTAATCTCGTTGAAAAAATGAACGATGGCGTTGTTGGGAAATACGAAAGTGTTTTGGTGTATAAAAACAAAAAAACAGGCGAGAAAAAAGAATTTCTCTCTACTTCCAAGGAATATCTAGCATCGAAGATTTGGGAAAAAACCGAATGGAAATATTTGGAAATGACACAAAAAGAAGTGGTCGCTACTCGAATTCCATCGATAACAGAGCAATTCAACCCATTTTTAGCACTAACAGACATTACAGAGGCAGAATATAATCTACCTGTTGTGCAGGAATTATTAAAAGCGACAAAAATTCAAGGTCTAAAGATCTTGGATTTGACCTATAATTCTAAAATGGAGGTTTCTTTTGAAGAATATTCGGAGGATAATTTTAATCCTTTGGAGTACAGAATTTTAGATACTATCGAAATGAATAATCCGGCAATGACAGATATTAGTATCCGCGATTATATTGTTAAAACAGATCGAATTTTGGTGCTTAGCGCTAAAAATCTAATGAAAGGAAATTGGAGTAAAATCGAGCGATACAAATCTATCTATGCAGCATGCAAGAAAAAGGAAATTCCTTTTGTGCTAATTACGAATGCTAGTCGCGCAGAGATTACTTCTTTCCGCAAAAAATATAAATTCAATGTTCCGGTATTCTTAAACGATGAAACAGAATTGAAAGCTATTGCACGCTCGAATCCTTCTCTACTCGTAATTAAAAAGGGCAAAGTTGCCGGAAAATATCCTCACCGTTCAACACCATCTTTTGAATGGTTGAATAAAAATGTGTTACTAAAAAAATGAGAAATAAAATAGTTGCAGGAAATTGGAAAATGAACTTGCTTTCGGCGGAAGCGTTAGATTTGGGTAGAAAAATCAAAGAAGCGGCTTCGGAACTTGAAGGCGTTGAATTGCTGCTTTTTCCGCCAAGTATTTACCTTCAATCGCTTGCTGAAATAGATATTTCGGTTGGCGCACAGAATTTTTATCCTGCCGAGAATGGCGCTTTTACTGGCGAAATATCCATTTCTCAAGTTAAAGATTGCGGCGCAACACATGTGCTAATTGGCCATAGCGAACGAAGAGCAATTTTTGGTGAACAAGCTGATTTTTTAAAACAAAAGTTAGATTCTGCGCTAACGCATGGAATAACTCCTGTGTTTTGTTGTGGTGAACCCTTGGAGATAAGAGAAGCAGGAACGGAATTGGTTTATGTAAAAAAGCAATTGGAAGAAAGTTTGTTCCATGTTTCAGCAGAAAACATGGAAAATTGTATTGTTGCATACGAACCTGTCTGGGCAATCGGAACTGGGAAAACTGCAACTGTGGCGCAAGCGGAAGAAATGCACCGTTCCATTCGTTCATGGATTACGGAAAAATACAACAGTACTGTGGCACAAAATTGTTCCATTATTTATGGCGGAAGTTGCAATGTTTCAAACGCACAAGAGTTATTTTCTAGTCCAAATGTGGATGGAGGATTGATTGGCGGTGCATCATTACAAGCAGAATCATTTATTAAAATTGCACAATCGTTCTAATGGATTATATCGAATTAACCTTAATCGTGGAACCGAAAAATCCGTGGACAGAAATTTTCATGGTTGAATTGGCGGATGCCGGATACGAAAGTTTCGTGGATACAGAAAACGGTTTGCTGGCATATGCGCAAGTTGGATTAGTTGACCCGAATCAACCGCTGGAAAACACTTCCATTACTGCAATAAATCCATTGGTAACAGTAAAATCAAACGTAAAAATTATTCCACAACAGAATTGGAATGCCGTTTGGGAGTCAGATTTTCAGCCGGTTGAAGTGGAGGAATACCTTACGATTTTAGCACCATTTCACGATACAACCAATCGAAAAGGAATGTTGGTGGAGATTCTACCAAAAATGTCATTTGGAACAGGACACCACCAAACAACTTGGATGATGTCGAAAGCGTTGTTCGAATTGAAAGAAATTCCAGCGCAGGTTTTAGATATGGGAACAGGAACTGGTGTTTTAGCAATTATAGCAGAGAAATTGCATGCAAAAAACATTGTTGCAGTGGATATTGAAGATTGGTCAATCGAAAATACCATTGAAAATAGTGAACGAAATAATTGCAGCAGAATAGAAGCGATTTGTGGCGATGTGGATGTGTTGAAAGGTAGGAGTTTCGGACTAATCCTAGCCAATATTAATAAAAATGTATTGAAAGCGCACCTGCAAGCGTATTACGACATGTTGGATTTGAACGGAACCCTTCTTTTAAGTGGTTTTTTTACTACCGATGTGGATGAAATGACTGCTTTTGCAGAAAATATTGGATTTACAAAATACCGTATCTTGCAGAAAGACAATTGGGCAGCTATTGAATTAACGAAAAATTAAAGGATATGAAAAAGGAAATAAATCGCTTGATTATTGTGTGCATAGTATTTATTTCCGGCTTTTCATTCGGGCAAACCTACTCGCCAAATAGAGAAAAATTCATCAAAGAATTTCAAAAAACCTTGTCGGATTTTGGTAAAGGAGATTACCAGGATTTTGTCAAAAAGGAATTCCCTAAATTATTATTGGAATCGACTGATTTTCCAGAAGCTTACTTCACCAAAATGGTTGAAACGTGTAACTTGATGGTTACGAAAAGAATACAGCCGTTTCCGGAAATGTACCAATATGTATTCAGTATTGCTTCGTTAGTAAAGGGAAAACAATCGGAAAAGAGTTATACCGCATGGCACAATTCGGTGGATAAATTGTTGGATGCCAAGAATATAAAGAAATTTGAGGATTTTATTGACCTTTCCGCAGGATTTTTTCTAGAGCGGAAAATTGCTGAAACACCAAACTTTAAATGGTACTACGAAAATGGAGAATATTCCTTCGAATTCACGGATAAACCGTTTATTAAATGCAGCAATGGAAACTTAATTTGTAGAATTGAGAATAGAAATTCTCAAACAAAAAAAGACCAGCCAAATATCGATAGTTTGGTGATTTTCAAAACCAATGGAACGTATGATCCAGTGCTAAAAAAATGGTTTGGTGCGGGAGGAATACTTACCTGGGAAAAAGTTGGTTTACCTAAAAATGAAACATTTGCAGAACTGAAAAACTACGATGTCTCGTGTAAAACTTCCAATCTTATTGCAGATACAGTTGCCTTAACTACCAAATATTTCAGTAAACCAATTCTTGGGTATTTATCCGATCGCGCTTTTATTATCAATAGAGAAGAGGATAAAGTGTATCCACAATTTCTTTCGTATGAAAAACGATTGACAATTAAATCAATTAAAGAAAATGTAGATTACGAAGGTGGATTTACAATGAAAGGAAGCAATTTTGTTGGAATGGGCGCACCAAAAAATCCTGCTAAAATCTTTATTTACCGCGATAAACAAATTTTCATCAAAGCAAGCGCACAAGAAATTTTTATCAGTCCTGCTGCCATCTATTGCGCCAATGCTGGAAGTGCAATCTATTTAAAAACAGGAGATTCTATTTCACATTCCAGTTTGAATTTCAATTATGACCTGAAGAAAAAATCCATTGAATTTACGCGAACAGCCAAGGCCGGAGGACAATCCCCATTTCAGGATTCGTACCACCAAACGGATATTTATGTCGCTAAAATCACTTGGAAACTAGAAGAATCTGCACTTTATTTTACCTACGATTTTGGTATTTCGCAAGAACAACGGTATGCGCGTTTCGACTCAAAAAGTTACTTTGATGAGCAATTATACGATCGTTTACAAGCATTAGAAGCTATTCATCCACTCGTGGCGATTTCTAAATATTGCTATAAATACGACGAATATACCATCAACGAAGGGAAAGCTGCAACGGCTTTGGGAAAAACGACACAACAGGCAATTCCAATGTTGCTAGAGCTTTCAAATAATGGATTTATAGCATACGATACCGAAGGGAAAATGGTCACGATAAATCCAAAATTGGAAAATTTTGTAGCGTTTAAAGCAGGAAAAAAAGACTACGATAATTTGAGTTTTATCTCCGATTTGCGACCAAAGGAATTAACTGGATTTACAGATGAAGAAATTCAAGCAGATCCAAATCTGCAGCGCATCAAAGAAGAATTTAAAAAACTTTCTGAAGAGCGCAGAACAATGACGTATTTTGGAAAAATGGATCTTGGAACCCTAGAGATTGATCTAAATGCGGTAGATAGAATCAATGTTTCAACTGCACAAAATACGCTTGTCTTTCCGACATCCAATCGCGTTAAAATCAAGGAAAATCGAAATTTTGAATTCAGTGGCTGGATAAATGCCGGAAAATTGGAAATCAATACGTTAGCAGCGAGTTACAACTACAAGGAAAATGCCTTTACCGTTTTAAACTCCAAAGAAGCCATTTTGCGCGTTCGACCATTCAAAGTGGAAGATGGAAAGCAAGGGATTCCGATGGCAAGCAGTTTAATAGGAGTGAAAGGTCAAATTTTGGTAGATGATCCGAGCAACCGTTCCGGAAAAAATCAAACCATAACTTCTTTTCCGAAATTGGTTGTATCGAACCCGTCGCTCGTTTATTACAACGCAAAGAATATTTACAAAGGAGCATACGACAGCACCCGGTTTTATTATACAGTTGCGCCATTTACGCGCGATAGTTTAGATAATTTTATGGAGAAGTCGCTGCGATTGAAAGGCGAGTTGACTTCCGCAGGAATTTTCCCAAAGATTTCTCAAGACTTGAAAATAATGGCGGATTATTCCTTTGGTTTTTCTACCAGTGCGCCAAAAGGAGGATACGATTTCTATGGAACAGGAGCGAAATATGAAAACAAGATCATGCTTTCTAACAATGGGTTACAAGGCGCGGGAACGATAAATTTTGTCCATTCAACTTCTATTTCCAATGCGCTGAGTTTTCTGCCCGATTCGACAATTGGTTTGGCAAAATTCACCAATCGCCCGATAGAATCTGGCATAGAATTCCCAGATGTAGATGCTGAAGAAGCTTTTATAACCTATGTTCCAAGAAAGAATTACTTAAAAGCACAATCCACCCAAAAACATGACTTAAGCTTTTTCAAAGGAGAAGCAAAACTGCGCGGCGTGACAATTGTTACCGCACAGGGGTTGCGTGGAAACGGGTTAATGACATTTAAATCTGCAACTACTTTATCTTCGAATTATTCCTTCAAACGCTGGGAAATTAATGCAGATACAGCAGGATTTAGTCTTAAAAATACCTATGCAGAAGAAGGAGAAGATCCAATTTCCTTTAAAGCCGATAACGTGAAAGCGTCCATTTCGTTTAAAGATAGAAAAGGAGATTTTAATTCCAACTTTGGAACTTCTCGGGTTAATTTCCCTGTAAACCAATATTACTGTCTGATTGATAAGTTTTCTTGGCTCATGGACAAAGCGGATATTGTTTTGGAAAAAACAGACAAAAAACCAGCTTCCGGCAACTCGGATATGGACTTAGCAGGACCGAATTTTTTCTCGTCACATCCAAAACAGGATTCCTTGCAATTTGGTGCATTGCGCGCAAAATACGATTTGAAACAACGCACAATTTTCTGTGAAAGTGTCGAATTTTTGCAAATTGCAGATGCTCGGATTTTTCCAGACAGCATGAAAGTTATCATTCGCCAAAAAGCAAGGATGGAACCTTTAACAAATGCCCGAATTGTAGCCAATTATATCACCAAATACCATACGTTTGTTCGGGCAAATGTGGAAGTTACAGCAAGAAGAGCGTACAAGGCAGATGGCGATTATCCCTATTATGACAAGGACAGTAATTTGACTTATCTGAAGATGAACCGAATTGCATTGGATACTTCTTTCCAAACAATAGCGAAAGGAGATGTTGCCGATAACCAGGGTTTCAAATTGAGCAAGGAATTTGATTATTACGGAAAAGTTCAAATTGCAGCTGCAAATCCAATGTTGTTCTTTGAAGGTGCTACAAGAATCAACCATTCGTGTGATAAATTCGATAAAAACTGGATGAGTTTTTCTGCACCAATCGATCCGAAGAATATTCAAATTCCGATTTCTTCCAAAATGAAGGATTTGGCAGGAGAATCGATATCTGCAGGGATTGTTTGGCGTAATTCAGCGATTACAGACAGTATAAAGTTGTACCCAACGTTCTTGTCCAAACTTGTTCAGAAAGACGATCCAATATTGATTACGGCAAGTGGTGTTTTGCAATACAATGAACAAGCAAAAGAGTTTCAGATTTCCTCCAAAGAGAAATTGGTAAACCGTTCTGAAAAAGGAAATTTCTTAGCGCTGCATACGGAGAGTTGTTCGATGAATGGCGAAGGAATTGTAGATCTAGGAATGAACTATGGCGATGTTAAAGTAGATGCAGTGGGAATTGTAAATTATAATCAATCTAGCGGTGAAACAAGTTTAAATCTTACAACACGCATTAACATGGCGATGGACAAAGGATTGATGGAAGGAATTGCAACGCGTCTAAATACCGTAGAAGGATTGAAAGAAATGGATTTCAAAAAAACGACATTAGAACAAGCATTGGTAGAATGGACGGATCAAAAAACGGCAGATAGATTGGTTTCGGATTACACGCTGAAAGGAGAAATCAAAAAAATTCCATCAGAATTGGAGTCGGCAATAGTTTTAAGTGGTTTGCGATTGGTTTCCTATGACAAGCCTTCGGTGCAGGAAAAAGGAATAATTTCTAGTACAAAAACTGCCGTTCTAGTCAATATGTTTGATAAACCAGTACTGAAATACGTTCCAATAAGTGCGTTTTTTCAGCAGATTTATTCAGAATCTGGTGGCGACAAATTTGGCTTATTTTTGCAGATTCCTGGCGGAAGCAGTTATTATTTTGATTATTCCATGGACAAAAAAGATGGGGAGATGCGCATAATTTCGGATGATGCAGAGTTCAATGCAGCTGCTACTTTGATGAAGGAAGAAAAACGGAAGACGAAGAATTTTAAATTCGAAGTCTCCACACAACAAATTTATTTGAGCAAATTTTTGCGACTATTTGAATAAAAAAAAAGATGAATTATATACTCTTTTCAACAATAGCCTATTTATTAGGATCGATTCCAACAGCGCTTTGGATTGGTAGGTCGAGGTACTCCATAGATGTTCGTGAACATGGAAGTAAAAATGCTGGTGCAACAAATACATTTCGTGTTTTAGGAAAAAAACCTGGAATAGTTGTTTTGACCATTGATATTTTGAAAGGCGTAATTGCGACAATTCTTCCGATTCTTTTTTTACCGGACGGAATATGTGGAGAGCAAAATGATACTTTAGCTCAGGTGCAAATTCTTGCTGCTATTGCAGCTGTAGTTGGCCACGTGTTTCCAATTTTTGCACAATTTAAAGGTGGAAAAGGTGTCGCAACTTCCCTTGGAGTTATAATTGGATTAACTCCTTTGGCTGCTGGAATTTGTATCTTACTATTTTTAGTAGTTTTTATTCTTTCCCAATACGTATCACTCGGCGCAATAGTAGCAGCTATTTCTTTTCCGTTCGTTTTGAAATTTATTGTCCGTGAAGAATCGATTTGGTTAGTGAGTTTCAGCATTTTTTTAAGTATATTAGTTCTGTTTGCGCATCGAAAAAATATTGTTCGCTTGCTGCAAAGGAATGAGAATAAAATGAACCTTTTTAAGAAATAAACGTACTACTTTTTTAAAATATACTAAGGGAAGAAAAATCAGACGTGCTCGCTCGAAAACATAGATTAGTGCTATTCTTTTTCATCCTTTTTCCTCTGCTAATACATGCACAGACGGAAGAGGAAATCAAGTCTCAAGCAGATAAATTGTTCAATTCTGAGCAATATGTGGCTGCTACACCATTGTATTTGAGATTACTTTCCCTGCAACCACGCGATCATTTTTACAATTTCCGCTATGGAACGTGTTTATTGTTCAATTCGAATAAAAAGCAATCGGCGATCAAATACCTCAATTATGCAGTGAGTGAACCAACCATTTCACCGGAAGCATATTATTTTCTTGGGAAGGCATTTCATTTTGATTACCAATTCAACCAAGCGGAAAAATATTATTCCATTTACCTTCAAAAGCGCCAGAAAAATAGCGTTATGTATCCAGCGGAGCGGGCAATCGAAATGTGTCAAAATGGAAAACGACTGCTGTCAGCCGTTTCTGATGTCGTTGTCTTAGAAAAAAAAGAAATTGCCAGCGATAAGTTTTTTCGGTTGTACGATTTGCAGGATATTGGCGGTAATATCATTGTTACAGCAGAATTCCAAACTAAGTTAGATAAGAAAAATGGGCACGTTCCTCTGATCCATTTCCCAAAAAACCCAAGCGTAATTTTCTATTCCTCCTATGGCGAAAATGCTGCAAATGGTAAAGAAATATATTCGCGACGAAAATCTCCCGATGGTTCTTGGGGAAATGCGGAGCTAGTTCAAGGCCAAGTAAATACGATTTACGACGAAGATTTTCCATACATGCATCCAGATGGCGAATACTTGTATTTCTCGTCTAAAGGACACAATTCTATGGGCGGATACGATGTGTTTCGGTCGAAATACAATGCCCAAACCAATTCTTTTGGAAAGCCGGAGAATTTAGATTTTGCCATTTCTTCACCAGACGATGATCTTTTTTATGTCGTAGATTCGTTGAATCAAAACGCTTATTTCGCTTCTGCCCGACAAAGTGAGGCTGGAAAACTGTTTGTGTACAAAGTAAAAGTGGATCGGGTTCCTTTGCAATTAGTGGCTGTAAAAGGATCTTTCTTTTCCGAAGTGGATGCTAGTCCGAAACAACTGAATTTGGAGATTTTATCCCAAGAAAGTGGTTCAATTATTGGGAAATACACAACGGATTCCGAGTCGAACTATTTAATCACCTTACCGAAAGGTGGAAATTATGAGTTTGTTCTAAAGTTGGCCGGAAATGCGCAAGAATTCCGATCGCTCGTTAGTATTCCAAATCAAACTGAATTTAAACCATTGAAGCAGAAGATAGTGCATACTTCCGAAAATGGTAAAGAGACAATTAAAATTATAAATCTTTTCAACGAAGAAGTAACAGATATGGAGGCTGTTCTTGCAGAAGTTGTTAAAATGCGATCGGATTTGAATGTCAATGTTTCTGAATTTGATTTAAATAAGGTTGAGGCTGCTAAAAAGAGTGCTAGTGATTTGAGTAATCTTGGTTTTGGAAATTTATCGATATCGGAAGTAAAGGATTTACTGAAGAAGACGGAAGATCTCGTTCGGATAAATCAAAATTTGGCGCAAACATTTAACCGTAAAGCAGATTTTTTTCTAGTCGAAAATTTCGATGAATATGAACAATTAGAAGAACAAATTCAGCAGAAATTAGACGGATTAAATACAATTGAAAGCAATTCAGCAAAAAAAAGCATCTTGCAGGAAATACAAGTTTCTGTAAAAGAATTGTATGCCTTAAAATTCGATGCCTTGGCAACAGTTCCCTTGCAGGATTCTGTACAAAAAGTATATGCTAAATCTGCTTTTGTTCTCGATAGTAAAACCGTAACAGTCATTCGATCGGAATTTGAAACTTCACTAAACGCTGGAAAAGAAGAAGAGGCAATTGCAGAACTTGTCAAAAATAAAGACCTTCTGCAGAAATTAAGAAGTGATAATTCCATGAATTTGGTGGATAATCTCATCAAAAGAACAGAAAAATTAGAGGAAGATATCGTTTTAGCCGATTCAAAAAATGACCGTTACAACGAGGATCAGATTGCCTTACAAAAGGAAATAAAGTACTTGGAGACGAATCTTTCTGTAGCAAAGCAAAAAGAAATCACAGCGATTGAACAACAAATCCGTTCCAAGAAGGAAACGCTTAAACTAATAGAAGGAGAGCAAAATTTTGCAGCTGCCACTTTGGCCAAATTGAACCAAGAGAAATCGAATCTTTCGCAGCAAATTCGTTTATTGGAAACGCTGATTTCACAAGTTTATATCGGTGAAAAAAGTCCAGAGGAAGTTCAACAAGCGCGTTTGGAACTGGAGAAAAAGAATCCTTCGGCGTGGAATCGCACGATCAGTGACGAAGCTGCTAAATTAGATGCGCAGGAAAAACAATTGCCAGAGAAAAGTGAGCAAGTAGAAACGCAAGAGAAGGAAATTTCCACTGAGGAGTTGGAAAGTACAAATCCGGAAGCAACTCGTGTGGCGGAGAATCTGCTGCCAAGATATACGGTAGAAAAGCGCGCGATTGAGGCTGATAATTCGCTCTCAGTAGAGCAAAAATTGGCAGGTTTACAAAACCAAGACCAAGCTTTAATTTCGGCAATGGAAACAAAACTGAAAGAAATTGAAAAGCAATTGGTTAAGAATCCTGAAAATGCAGCTTTGGTAAAGGAAAAAGAAGCAATTAGCGATTTAAAATTACTCACTGAATCTAGCATCGAAGAGCGGGAGCAGATGATTGAAAGTAAAATGGCGGCAAAAATACTTCCTGAGTCCATCGACAAACAAAAAGTTATTTATTCTACCAAATTAGATCCTTCGTACGCGGATAAACTTGAAGCAATTGCATCGGAAACTTCTACTGCAAAACAAAAGCAACTGGCAGAATTAGAAGTGGAACAAGCTTTTCTTAAAAAAATTGAAGCGGAAGAACAGCGGGTAAAACAAGAACTCCGAAAAGATCCGTTGGATCTAACTTCCCGCACTAAACTGCAAGCTTTGTCGGAATTAAAGAAAGAGAAATCTGCCAAAACAGCACAAATAAACGCAGCACTAAAAGTGGAGGAGGAGCGTCTTGCTTTTGATACACTAACACAAGAAGACAAAGAGAAAATGGAAATTTCACTTAGTCCGGACTACACGCAAAAAACAAAAGAAATAGAAACTTCAGCGCAAGCCACAACTCTAGAAAAGGCTATTCAATTGCGTAAGATTGAGCAAGAAAAAATCGAAAAAATTCAACTGGAACAGGAAGTTATTGGCTTGCAATTAGAAGAGGATCCAACAAACCGAGAATTCCTAAAAGAAGAAAAAATTCTAATGGTTTTGCAAGAAGAATCCTTGGCGAAATTAGCCGTGTTTGAGCAAGAAATTCAGTCTGCACAAGTTCCAATTTCATTGACAGAAGAAGAAAAGGCGGCAAAATATGCGGAATTCAAGTCGGATTATAGTTCGAATGTGCGTGCCATCGAAGGAAACGATAGTATTGGAGAAAGGGAGAAATTGGATCTAATACAAATCGAAGACCAGATGCTTTTGGGTAAACTATACAATCGACAAGACCAATTGGAGGAACAAATGGAGAATAATCCGGATTTGATTGCTTTACAGAAAGAACAAAAGGTTTTGGATGTATTGTCGGCAGAATTGGAACGTACAATTGAAGTTCGGCAGGAAAAGTTGGGTTTGATGGAAGAAATTAGTCAAAAACTTGCCGCAGAAAAGGAAAACGCGATTAAAAGCATTGATGATTTGTACCTCAGTGACCGGAAAATTATTCAAGAAATGCCACTCTCAGAGCTTGAAAAACTTCAAAAATTAGCCCAAGAAGACCGAGAATTATTATCAAAAGTCGTTTCAAAATTGGATGGAATTGCCTTGAAGTCCGAATTTGATGCAACAGAAATAGAGGAAAAACAAATTTTGGAAGCAATACGAGAGGATTTACAAAACAGCTTGAATACAGTTTCTGAAATTAGCACCAAACAGCAGGTTGATGTAAATATAGAGACACAAGTTTCAGCCATCTCAAAGATGCAATCAACTTTCAATACTGAAAAGAACAACATCCAATCGAATACTAATTTGAGTGAAATAGAAAAAAAATCGCTATTATTGCAATTGGAGAATGATTTTCTGGATCAAATTCGAACGGAAAAGATGGCGGTTCAACAGAAAAAACTGGGAGATGCAACCAATGTGCAATTCCAAAAAGAACGGAATGATTTAATAGCTTTGGAGCAAGCAACGGAGATTTCCATTGCAGCGAAAAAAACAGAAATAAATGTGACGCCAGATCCTGCAAAGACTGTTTCCAAAGAAAAGATTTTGTTGGATGTTTTTCCGGAATATGAAACACGGCTTGCTGCTATCGAAAATGCTACAACTCCAGAAAAAAGTAAATTAGATGCAATTTTCGCATTAGAAACCAAGATGCTGGAGAAACTTCAAAACCAAGATGACGCAATTCGAAAGGAGCGTTTGGAAGATTCTGCTCGTTCGGAGGAATTAGAAATGCTTCAAGTCTTGGTGGAAGAAAAAAAGGCGCGAATCCAAACATTGAAGGAGCAAAGAGAGCAATTGGAAAGTATTCAGCAAACGGAAATGGAATCGGAAATAACGACTCTTCCGGAAGTTGTTCCTTCTGGAGATCCTTTGATTACGGAGCTGGAAAAGAGAGAGTTGAGTTTGCAGCAAGAATTGAAAAATGCGAACCTTTCGAAACGCGAAAGTCAAAAAGTACAAAATGAAATAGCAGAAATTCAGCAAACCAAGGTAAAGCAGGAAATAGCTGTATGGAAAGATAAACTTTCGGCGGAAGAAAGTCAGGTTGAGCGCTTAGTAAATGCGTTGTATGAATTATCTGCTGGAGATTCGGCGGCAATTATTGCCCTGGAAATCGAACTTCTGCAACAAAAAAGTTTGAATCAACACATTCAAAAGAATCAAGCCGCTTCCGAAACTACGAAAGATATGCGCGAGAAAAAATATTTACTTGAACAGGCATACATACAGCAGCGACAAGCGATTTCGTTATTGGAGTCGGCATTAATGGAAGCTTCGGTAGAGAAATTTTACAAGGAGAATGGATTAGAATTGGTGTATTCTGAGGAAGAGCTTTCTAAGAAAAACCAAAAGTATTCGGTTACGATTGGAAATTTGACGAACGAGATACGGCAGTTAGAAACAGAGATTCAGGGTAAGAAAAGCAGTGAGAGGGATGAATTGCAGGAAGTTCTATCTGAAAAGATAGCAGAAAGAACGTTAATGAACCAGCAACTTGCCATTTTGGAAGATGAAAAAACGCCAATTCCAGCTTTAATCCCGACTCTTAATCCAGCTGCAATAGAGCAAAAAATAACGATTGAAGAGGAACAAAACATGGCACTTTCAGCGGAATACAGAGAATATGAGTCAAATTTTCAACGAATTATTGAAATTGAAAAAGAATATACTCAATTAGAAAGTGAATTAAAAAAACAGAATGATATCCTGAAGGATTTAGTTCAAGAAAACAGTTTAGATACACATGAAAAAACAATTAGCGAGGAACAGATTTCTAAAGTGAAAACAATGGAAATCGATCTTAAACGACTAGAAAGTGAATTACTGCAATTACAAAAAAGCAATCAAAAAATAGCACCACAAGATGAAGAGGAAACTATGAAAATGCAAAATCTAATTACTAGAGGCATCAAACCAATTTCTAAGTTAGTCATTGCTTCGGCGCTAGTAAGTATTCCAACCGCTGGATTAACATTTGTGGATACTAATTCAACCAATGCGAACTCAAACTCAAAATCAAGCACCATCCTTCCTGTTGCGCTAAAAAACCCTTCGGGATTAGTTTACCGCGTTCAAGTTGGTGCTTTTTCAAAGCCAATTCCGAGTAATTTATTCAAAGAATTCACACCAGTATCCGGTGAGAAATTAAATGAAAAAGGATTTACACGTTATTTGGCCGGTTATTTTAATAGTAGTGCAAAAGTTGTACTTGCGCGCGATCAAATTAAAGCTTTAGGTTACGCAGATGCCTTTGCAGTTGCGTATTGCGATGGAAATAGAATAACATTAGCAGAAGCGCGACTTTTAGAAGCGAGTGGTGCCTGCATTCCAAAAGGGGAAAACGAATTGAATTTGGAGATTTTAGAGAATATTGCAACAGAAATACTTTTGGACGACACCTTGAAAAATCAAGTTTTAAGCGATTATTCCTACAATGCAGCGCCAGGTGCGGCGCGCGCAGAACCAATTGAAAAAAACTTGGGCTTGTTTTATACGGTTCAAATTGGTGTTTTTAATCGTCCCGTGTCAGATTCCACCATTTTTTATGTGGATCAACTATTGACAATTCGACTCCCAAATGGCCAAATTAGGTATTCTTCGGGAATGTTTAATTCCATAGATTCTGCAATAATTAAAAAGCAGTTGGTAATAGCCAAAGGAGCGAAAGATGCATTTGTTACGGCATATTACAATGGAAATAGAATTGCTTTAGAAGAGGCAAAAAAGTTGGCAATGGAAAACGGAATTAGCGTGTTTCAAAATCCGGTTGAAGAAATAATTTCAGAGCCGATAGTTCGACAGGAAATTCAAAGTAAAGTGATAATTCCTGAAAAAGTAGAACAAACCATTTCTATACTTACCCAAGAAGAAAAGTCCAAATTGCCGCATCGAATTCAAATAGTAACGAAAAAAACGTTTGAAGAATTCCCAAGAGAAGTTTTGAATAGGTACAATAGCCACGGGAGTTTTTATTACGACGAAACGGATAAGCGCGTTAAATCGTCGATTGCAGCAACGGAAGACGAATTGCCGGCAGTTTATTACTTCAAAAATGCGGTTGACACAATTTATCTGAATGCGGAAAATGATACGAGTTTAAACTCAATTTCTATTACGTTGATGGGTTCAAGTTTACCGGGAGATTTAATAGATTGGTTGTATCGATTTAATTTCAGAAAAGAATTCAAACAATCGGAAGAGAGTATAGAATTGAAAATAGTCGGTATTCCAGACGAAAAATTGAGCGAAGTAGAAGAACAAATTGCTATTTTTGCGCTGGATTACAAGATTCTAAAATCAGAAGATTAACAAATTGAAAATGGCAACGGAGATAGCAGTAGAAGAGGATATAGATTTATTGGTTCAAGACCTTTTGCTAGAGCAGAAAAATTTAATTATCTACAACGATGATTACAATACGTTTGAGCACGTAATCGACGCTTTGGTTAAAGTTTGCGAACACAATCCCATTCAGGCGGAACAATGCACATGGATTATTCACAACAATGGCAAATGTCAGGTAAAGCGGGGAGAATACGACCGACTAGAACCGATGTGTACTGCGCTGTTAGATAGAGGAATATCTGCAACTATTGAATAATTTACGTTTTTTCCTTTGTGAAATGGAAAAAAGCACTATATTTGCACACTCAAAAGATAAATTATCTCTTTGAGAATTAGGCTTCGTAGCTCAACTGAATAGAGCACTACATTACGGCTGTAGAGGTTTTAGGTTTGAATCCTAACGAGGTCACAAAACAAGTTGAAAGCCCCATTCTACATAGGTTTGGGGCTTTTTTTATGGTTGAACCCCAAGCGGATTCTTGTCTTTACGCCTTACTTTGAATTACTGTAAATATTGACATAGTTAGGTTTTTTGAAAAGTTTGAACTTTGAAAGGATTTTCTTTCATTCTTTAGGTAGTTCAGCACTTTTTCTACCATCCATATTCTCCTTCACCAAGAAGGCAAGAAACTCTGCGAACGGTGTAATATCTTGATCTACACTAGCCCGTTCAAGAGCCTGCATATAAGTTGTTCTTGACTCTACAGGGATAATAGTCCATGGATATCCTCCAGAAGCTAGCATTATATTCATGAGAAACCTTCCAATTCGTCCATTCCCATCCATGTAAGGATGTATGTAAACGAAAATAAAGTGCCCTAGTACTGCTCTTACAGATGCCTCTGACTCTTCTGTGAGTAATTCAAAAAGTACTGGCATTGCATCTCTCATTGCCTTAACATTAATTGGAACATGCTTTGAATTACCAATATACACTTGATGATTTCTATATCCAGCAAGTTCCTTAGGTTGAAGCAAACCTGCTGCAACACTTGGATTGAATAATTCCCTAAACCAACTTTCGTGATCTTGTTCACTCAGTATACCGGCATTTGATCCATTTAGAATTTTTTGGATACTTTCCTTCACTTGATTAAAGGCTTGATAATATCCCCTTGCTGCCATTGCATCTCTTTGTTTACTGTCTTCTGTATTTGACGCGACATTCCATTCGCCACTGCTTACCCTCGAAATTAATCCTGGTGTGACTTTATAACGTTCAATAGAAAGTGAATGATAAGCATCTGTAATGAAAACATCATCTATATTTTGCATGTACGCTTTTATTTCTAGGTTAATACCCGGAGCAGGCGGAAAAATATTTAGTACAGTTTTACGCATTTCCTGCCACATTAAACGAATCCTAATTGCATATGGAGAGCGCTCTCTGCTATGTAGCATAATGTCCATATTCACTGCAAAAGGATCTTCTTCACGGATGTCAAAGTCTGCTTGTTTGAATGTCGCAATAATTTGATTTGCTATTTTTATCCGACCAATATTTCTGAATGCACCCGCCAGTCTTCCAGCTAATTTTGAATGCCCATTTTCTAAGAGTATTTGTAACACTTCAGATGCATCTCTAATCATTAATAATCCCGTTCTAACCTCAAGTGCATGTGATAAGAAAATCCGAGGACTACAATAAACCAAAGAGGCTTGAAGGTTATACATTCGAATACCATTTTTCACTGTGATTAATTGTTCATTTGGTAGGTCAGTTTTTAGATTGAAAACAGATGTTGAATGAGGTAAGGGTGTTGGTTTATTATTCCCTTTAGGTGACCGAATAAGTAATTGCTTCGGAATCGTAGAGTTCTCAGAATGCAGAAGGAGGGATTGATCTGCCGATAAGCACCAATCTTCACCATATTTGTGAAAAAGAAAAGTAGATGCAAAATCCCAATAAGCGCTATACCAAGAAGTTGTTTCACCTTCTTTTTCAGACGGATCTGCAGCTATGTACCATCCTTTTGATACTTCAAGAATGAAACCATACTTTAATAAAAGTTGACGGTGTTTTATCGATTTGATATTTTCAGTATGAATCGCAACAATTTTTTTATCTTGAATTTCTTTTAAGGATTTAAGTGCCGCAGCAAGTTTCTCGTTAGGTTTCATTCTTGTTTTGTTTTTAGTATTTATTACTGTTATTCGATTAGTATATATGATTGTGTAATTACAAGTAATTATTAATGTTGTAAAATTAGTAAATGTAATACCAATATAAAAATTTCTTTTATTTAAATTGAAGAATCTACTCTATTTCTTTTTGGTGTCTATCTCTTTAATTTCATAATTTAAAACCCCTTCCAAATCCTTATAAAAGTTTGATTTTTCGATATTGGAGGTCACAAAATAAGTTAAAAGTCCCATTCCATAAAGGTTTGGGACTTTTTTTATGGTTGAACCCCAAGCGGATTAATATTGTTTTTATTCTTCTAATTCCCTTTACTGGCTTAAGTTCTTTAGCTGTTCCAAAAGTTTGAACAATTCAGTTTTTATAATATAATAAATGTCCAGTTTATTATGTAAAAAACTGGACATTTTATCTATATTTGTATTTAATAAAATAGATTGAAAACAACTGATTACATAGCATATATAATTGATAGATTCCCAAAAGGGTTTGTTTTCACCTATGCTGACTTTAACAGTGAGGTGAGTCAGAAGCAAGCGCTAATAAAAGCCCTTAATCGAATGGTTATATCCGGGAAAATAGCCAAACTTTCAAAGGGTAAATACTACAAACCAGAAACTACACCCTTTGGAGATTTGCTTCCGAATCAAAAACAAGTTGTAAAAGATTTGTTGGAAGAGAAAGGGAAAATCAATGGTTACCTTACAGGTTATAGCATTTACAATCAATTGGGATTAACAACACAAGTGAGTAACACCATACAGATTGGGAAAAATGAGATTCGGCCCAGTTTCAAAAGAGATCGCTATACTATTGATTTTATAAAACAGAAAAACAATATCACCAAAGACAATATTCCATTGTTGCAAATTTTGGATGCTATTCGCTATATTAAAAAGATACCAGATACAACGATAACAAATTCTTGTATTCGATTTATTGCCATTTTGAGACAATTGAATGAAAAGGATCTTTTGTTAATCATGCGTTTGGCAAATAAATATCCTCCTGCCACTCGAGCGCTGTTAGGTGCAATGTTAGATGAATTAAAATCAACGAAAACAGAAACGCTATTTAACACATTAAACCCTATTACAAAATATAAACTAGCAGGTGCTTTCTCCGTATTGTCCAATGCAGAAAAATGGAACATCGTATGAAGCTGCACCAAGACCCAAAATTATTTTCAGATACGATAAGAGCAGCGTCACAACATTTAAACATCAAACTTGAGTTTGTTGAAAAAGACTATTGGATAACCCAGGTATTGTGCGAACTTTCAAGGAGCAAATTCAGCGATATTTCTGTTTTTAAAGGCGGAACATCACTTTCCAAGGGTTACAACTTAATTGAAAGATTTTCTGAGGATGTTGATTTAGCAATCATTGATGATGGAAATTCATCTGGAAATAAAATAAAAACAATTATTAGAAGCCTAGAAAAAGAAATTACGCACGGATTGACTGAAATAAAAACCAAGGGAATTACAAGCAAAGGATCACAATTTCGGAAATCTGTTTTTGAATATCCATCGATAAGTAAGATTAATTCTGGCAATAACTTGATTGTAGAAATCAATTCGTTTGCTAATCCATTTCCTTATAAACGTTTATCTATAAAAAGTATGGTTTATGACTTTTTGGTGCAGACTGGATATG
>JBEDAD010000237.1:0-6792 GCA_041177985.1 Bacteroidota bacterium
TTTATCCCTGCAATTTGGGAAACGCGTTTTATTTGATGAAGTGAATGTAAAGTTCGTCAATGGGAATTGCTATGGTGTAATCGGTGCGAACGGCGCAGGAAAATCTACATTTTTAAAAATCCTTACTGGAGAGCAAGATCCAACGACAGGAAGAGTAGAGTTGGAGCCCGGAAAACGCTTGGCGGTGCTCAATCAAAACCACTTTGCATTCGACGATAAAGAAGTGCTTCAAACTGTAATTATGGGGCACAAACGCCTTTTTGAAATTATGGTGGAAAAGGATGCTTTGTACGCAAAACCCGATTTTACAGACGCGGATGGAATGCGCACAGCAGAACTAGAAGGAGAATTTGCTGATCTAGAAGGTTGGAACGCTGAAACCGATGCAGCAACACTTTTAAGTAATCTTGGAATTGAAGAGTCGAAGCATTATTTGAAAATGGAAGAGCTTTCCAACGACTTGAAAGTACGTGTTTTATTGGCTCAGGCGCTTTTTGGAAATCCAGATGTTCTTGTATTGGATGAACCTACAAACGACTTGGATTTGAAAACTATTGGTTGGTTGGAAGATTTTTTACTGGATTTTAGAAATACCGTAATCGTTGTTTCGCATGACCGTCACTTCTTGGATACCGTTTGTACACATATTTGCGATATCGATTACGCTAAATTGAACATGTTTACCGGAAATTATTCTTTCTGGTACCAATCCTCTCAATTAGCAACGCGTCAGCGATCCGATAAAAATAAAAAAGCGGAAGAAAAGAAAAAAGAATTACAAGACTTTATTTCCCGTTTCTCTGCAAATGCTTCCAAATCTAAGCAAGCAACAAGCCGTCGAAAGATGCTGGATAATTTGAATATTGAGGAAATTCAACCTTCGAGCAGAAAATATCCTGGAATTACCTTTCACCAAGAACGCGATGCTGGAAATCAAATTTTAACAATCGACAACTTAAGTAAAAAAGGCGATGGAAAATTCTTATTCAAGGATGTTTCTTTCATTGTCAATAAAGGCGATAAAATTGCATTTATCTCCAAAAATTCTGTTGCATTAACCGCTTTTTTCGAGATTTTAAGTGATAATATGAAGGCGGATTCTGGTGAATTTACATACGGAACAACAATCAATACGGCTTATTTACCAAATGATAACCACAATTATTTTGTGGACAAATTGCCGTTAATCGAATGGTTGCGACAATATGCACAAACTGACGAAGAACGCGAAGAAGTAAGTCTCAGAACGTTCTTAGGTAGAATGTTATTTACCGGGGAAGAGGCATTGAAAACCGCGAATGTTTTGTCTGGTGGTGAAAAAGTGCGTTGCATGCTCTCCAAAATGATGTTGGCGAAAGCGAATGTTTTATTGATGGATGAGCCAACCAATCACTTGGATTTGGAATCGATAACAGCCTTGAACAACGGAATGAACGAATACCAAGGAACGATGCTTTTCACTTCGCATGACCACGAATTGGTAAATACGGTTGCGAATAGAATCATTGAAATTACACCGAATGGAATTATCGATAAAATGATGCCGTACGATGATTATTTGAAAGATTCAAAAATTCAGCAAACGCAGGAAGAATTGTACGCTTAATCTGAGCAGTGTTTCCCTACAAAAGTTACCCATTCCGCCATGGCATTATTAGTTTCTTGCGAGACAAAGATGTCAAGGGAATTCGCGCACTTTCTGTTTTGTTGCCTAAATTACTCCTTCCAGCTGCCGAAAAATCGTCCGCGTATATCTTAAAAACGCTACACGGTTTTTACTTAAAAATTGATCCATCAAAAGATAAGGGCGTGGAATTGAGTTTGCACGAAACAGGAACGTATGAAAAAGGAATTTTATCCTATCTAAATACTGTCTTGCAAAAAGGAGATTCTTTTATCGATGTCGGCGCAAATATTGGCTTGATTTCTATTCATGCTGCTAAATTAGTCAGTCAAAAAGGCACCGTTTTTTCCTACGAAGCAATGCCCGCAACTGCAGCTTTGCTACGCGAAAATATAGCATTGAATCAACTGAAAAATATTGTTGTTGGTGATTTTGCACTTGGATCAGTAGATGGAAAAACTGAAATTTTTGAAAATTGGCAGGTAAACCGCGGCGGAGCATCGCTACTTGTGAAGTCGGAGCAATCTGCATCATTTGAAATTGATATTTTTTGTTTGGATTCTGTTTTCCCCAAGGAATTTCATCCTAAAGTGATTAAAATCGATGTGGAAGGTTTTGAAATGGAAGTGTTGAAAGGCGCAAAAAATCTGATTCAAAGAGAACATCCGATTCTAATTATTGAATTTTCTGAAAAGAGGGAAAACACACACAATTCTGCTACTGAAATGGCAGATTTTATTCGTTCTCTTGGAAAGTATCGCTTCTTTAAGTTGAAAGGCGGAAAGGAAAGAAAATCAAAGTTGGTTGAAATAACGACTGAAGATGAATTCCCTGCACACGATAACGTAATTTGCATCGAAAACACACGTAATTAATCTGGAGTAAGCTTCCCACTATAAAGAGCAATTCCTTATTTTTATAAGAATAAATTGAAGATAGTATGGTAAAATATTCATTTCGCATAGAAAACCCAACCAATCAATACATCCAAATTCAAGTAGTTTTTGAAGTTTTGAGTGCAACTACCATCTTGCGTTTGCCAAGTTGGAGACCTGGAAGGTATGAAATTGGAAATTTTGCCAAAAACGTGAAAGGATTCAAGGTCTACAACGACCAAAATAAACGAATTGGAACGCCAAAAATCACAAAAGATTCTTGGGAAATAAATACGGCCGACACTAAAACCATTCGGGTAGAATACAGTTATTATGCTGCGGAATTGAATGCAGGTTCAACGTATCTTTCCAGTGAACAAGTATATGTAAATCCAGTAAATTGTTGTGTTTTTACCTTGGAACACGCACACCTACCAACAACATTAGAAGTACACATTCCAGCAAATTGGGAAGTTGCAGGTTCGATGGATAAAGCTGGGAATGTATTGTCTGCAGAAAATTTTGACGCCTTGGCAGATTCACCATTTATTTGCTCGGCTAATTTACAGCATGGCGAATATTCCTGCAATGGAACCTTGTTTCACATTTGGTTTAATGGAGAAGTAAAACCGGATTGGCCGCGACTAATTACAGATTTCAAAGCATTTACAACCAAACAAATTGAAAAGTTCACGGAATTCCCTGTGAAAGAATACCATTTTTTATGTCAGATTGTACCGACAAAATTGTACCATGGTGTCGAACATTGTAAATCAACGGTTATTGCTTTAGGTCCTAGTTACGCTGTTTTTGGTGCGCTATACAAAGAACTTTTAGGCGTTTCTTCGCACGAATTATACCATACATGGAACGTGAAAACGATTCGTCCGGCTGAAATGTTTCCGTATGATTTTACAAAAGAAAATTATTCCAGACTGGGTTATATTTGCGAGGGTGTTACAACCTATATGGGCGATTTGTTCCTTCTAAAAAGTGGCGTTTTTACTTTGGATCAATATTTTAATGAATTGAATCAACAACTGCAAAAGCATTTTGATAACCACGCTAGGTTTAATTATTCCGTTGGAGAATCTTCTTTCGATACGTGGTTGGATGGCTATGTTCCTGGTGTGCCAGGCAGAAAAGTTTCCATTTATACCGAAGGCTGTTTATTGGCTTTTGTAATGGATGTAATGATCTTGCGCGCAACTACGAATAAATCAAGTTTGGATACCGTCATGAAACAGTTATTTTTTGATTATGCGGATAAAGGAGTTGGCGTTACAGAGGAAATTTACCTGGCAGAATTGCAGAATATCTCCGGCATTTCATTTCAAGAATTTTTTGCTGAATTTGTGCATGGAACAAATCCGTATGAAGCAATTTTAACCGAAAGTTTCGACTATCTAGGATTAGAATTGAAACATGTTCCTTCGCCAAACTATTCTATGGGTAGATTAGGGTTTAAAACGGTTCCAACCGCTGCAAATTTTACCGTTACAGCATTGTATCCCGGCGGACCTGCAGATCTAGCGGGAATGGTAATTGGTGACGAAATTCTTGCCGTAAACGCGATTTTATGCGCTGGCGAATTGGATCAATGGCTATCTTATTTTGATAACGACGTTAAAAAACTTACCATTATCCGATCAAGCCGTATCGTTGAATTAATTATACCGGAAGTAATGCGTAATTTCTATTCGGAGTATTCGATTATTCCAATTGAAAACCCAACGAAATTACAAGATAACGCATTGGCAGCTTGGATTTCCTAAATCCGATTTTGCCGTAAGAATTTAAAACTTATAACTGATGCCCAAACTTGGTAGAATAGGGAACTGGTAAATTTCTTCCGAGGTAACACGATTCACGTAAAAGATATTGTTTCTATTGTAGACATTTGTAATACTTCCTACAACCTCTAGAATGTCTTTATTTTTAAATTCAAACTGTTTTTTCACGGTGATATCTAATCGGTGGTAATACGGTAAACGCTGGCTATTGAATGTTCCAAGACTCGTTGAGACATTGGAAGGATTGGAAGTAATAATATCTGTTCCAACGCCATTTTGGAAATTTTCTCCTTGGTAGAATCCTGCATTCGGCGTAAATGGTAAACCAGAACCCAAATTCCAACGAACGCTTAATTCGATGTCTTTCTTTTTGCCAAACATATACGTTCCAACTAAATTAACGTTGTGACGTCTGTCAAATACCGGGAAATATTGTGAAAAACCATCCCAACGTGTAGAATAACCGTACGAATAAACTGTCCACAAGAACAATCTATTTTTGCTGTATTTAATCAATAGATCCGCTCCATAGGAAACGCCATCTTCAATGATGAAATCTTTTTTGTATACATCGTCGATTTGTGAAAATTCTGACACATCATCATACAATTTGTTTTGGTTGATGTTACTTAATTGCGAGAAATATTTGTAGTAACCTTCTAAGTTGATGGAGATATTTTTTCCAAGATCGTATTCTGCACCAACAATTGCATGCCATGCGTATTGGATTCCATTTTTAATGCTTTTTTCACTTTGAAACTGGTTTACGAAATTTTCCTGCACATTTGTTGGTGCGGATAAAAGTCCGTTGAACAGGTTCACAATATCTTTGTCGGAGGAAGCCGAGGTGAAATTTTGTGAGAACCTTCCACCAGATAATTTAAAGCGCAATTTTTCGGTTGCATTGAATTTTGCTCCAATTCTCGGTTCAATAGAAATTGTTCCAAGTGATGCATATACTTGAGCGCGCATGCTAGGTTGTAAAACCCAACGGTTTCGAACAATTCGATAGGTGAAATATGCGCCAATTTCTGTGGTAAAATTGGTTGCTTCAATTTTTCGTTTCGCTTCATTAAACGTAACAAAGGAAGTATTGAATCCACTGAAATTCAGTCCGTAATTCATTTCTCCTTCGTTTTTTAAGAAATACGAGAAATCAAATCCAACATCAAATCCACCAATTTTACTGAATCTTGGTTGTACTAAATTTTCTGAAAAGGTAGTTTCATAGGTACTTCCGTTAACGTGACCTTTAATAATCATTGGTGAAGTTCCTGGAACAAGTAGGAAGTTCATTCCGCCTCCAGATGCTTTCCAGTCTAAATCTGCAACAGAATAATTTACACTGTCTCGGTTGTGAAATGCAAATGCAGAAAATTTCGAGCCACCTTGGCTATTAAAAGTTGCTTTACCATATAAATCTGTGAAATGAAATGGCAAACCATTACCGTCGTTTATATTAGGATACAAACTTTTGGAAGTATAATCCAACAAACTGTGTTTGCCCGACAAAACATACGATCCAGCGCTCGCTGTGCCATCTTTTCTTTTTGAAAAAGGACCTTCCAAAACTGCTTTTGCAAGAAAAGGAGAAGTAGAAACTTTTCCTCCAAATTGCTTTCTATTGCCATCTCGATAGGAAATATCCATTACGGAGGAAATGCGTCCACCGTATTTTGCATCAAATCCACCAGTATAAATGTCTACGTTTTTAACCAATTCCGTTTCAAAAACAGAGAAGAAACCAATCGAGTGAAATGGATTGTAAATCGTCATACCATCCAATAAAATTTTATTTTGGATCGGTGTTCCGCCACGAACGTAAAGTTGTCCGCCTTGATCTCCAGTGGTTACCACTCCTGGAGTAACAGAAAATGCGCCGACAATATCATTTTCACCGCCCACACTTGGAATACGTTCTAACCCTTTTTTATCTAATTTTAATTGCGAAATCAATACTTCGTTTTTCTTTTGTTTCGCTTGGGCGCTTACATTTACTTCGTCCATTTCTTTGACTGCAGCCAATTTCTCCAGTTCAATTTTAACGTCCAATATTCCTTTGGCAAGTTTAACTTCGACGTTTTTCGTATACGTCTCGTAGGAAAAATTGTCCACCTTTAAAATATAACGACCAGGCGCGATTTTAGGTAAAGAGAAAAAACCGTTTAGATCTGTTAGTGCTCCAGAAATGGTAGAACTATCTGAAGCATTCATCAAACGAATCTTCTCAAATGCCATTGGCTCACCATTTGTTTTGTTGTAGATAAATCCTCGGATGGAATAATCTTGGGCAGAAACAATACCAACAACTAAAAGGTTGAATATCAGAAGTATAAAAATTTTCATAGAATTAACAGTTCTTTTGAGTTTTCGAAGATAAGATATTCTTCGGATTTGACAGGTGATTGCGGTTAAAACAATTTTAATTGTAGCAAATATTTAGCTAGTGGTTTTTTTCTTTTAGAATTTTTTTGGCCTTTTCCCAATAAACATCCATTTC